>QNZC01000015.1 GCA_003978565.1 Persephonella sp.
ATTATCTTTTCTATTATTTCTATTGGAAACTTTTTAAAACGATAGTATAAGGTTGTATGGTCTGGAACTTGTTCTGGTGGTAGGTATTTTTTTAGATATTCTTCAGTTTCTCTAAATGATAGATTTAGTATAATTTTTATAGCTAATGCTAGAAGTATTATTTCATCTCTGTATTTTACTGGTCTACCATTTTTTTTACTTGATTTTATTTTTAGTTTCTTTATTATTAGATTTACTATCTTATCAAAATAGCTTATTTTTATTTTCATTTTCATCTCCTTTTTTCTTTTTATTTTACTTTATTTCGTATGTTTTTAAACACCCTTACATCTTAAACTTGACAAGTGATTTTTTTGTTGTATAATTATTTACAGTTTTGTTGGGCGGTTAGCTCAGTTGGCCAGAGCACCTCCCTTACAAGGAGGGGGTCATAGGTTCGAATCCTATACCGCCCACTTTATTAAGGAGCCGTAGTTCAGCTTGGCCCAGAACGCCGGCCTGTCACGCCGGAGGTCGCGGGTTCGAATCCCGTCGGCTCCGCTTTAATATCACATCAAAGAGAAAACAATGGAAAATCATCCAAAGTTTGAAGAGTTTGTTAAATATCATAAGAGAGAAAAAGAAGGTTATGTAGTTCAGAATGTAGATTTAGCATTCAGAATATTATTTATTCTAGCTGAAAATTCAGGTCTAACTCTAACTGAATTATATAAAAAAGTTAATAGTAATCCATCTCAAGTAGAAAAGATTTTAGAAATTTTAACGGAAAGAGGATACACTGAATATAAAAATGATAAGTATCATCTAGGTATAAAAAATTTTGAAATTGGACATGCATATTTATCAAATATAGACTTAAGAAAGTTAGCTAAACCATACTTGAAATATTTAGCGGAGAAATTCAATGAAACTGTATATTTAGCTGTAAAAGGTGGTTTGGAGATAGTATATATAGATGTTTATCAGGTTAACAGACCTATCTCTGTTAGGTCTAGAGTTGGGAAACTCCTTCCAATGTATGCTTCAGCATCTGGAAAAGTTCATTTAGCTGATATGGATGAGTTTGAACTAAATGAATTTTTTAAGGAAGTAAAACTTATACCTTTTACAAAGAAAACCATTACTGATAAAGAAGTTTTAAAGAAACATATAGAGGAAGTTAGGAATAAAGGCTATGCTCTAGATGATGAGGAATGGGAAGATGAGGTTAGATGTATATCTGCACCTGTAAGGAATTATAAGGGGAATGTTATAGCTGCAATAACAATATCAGCTCCCTCCTATAGATTTTCTAAAGAGAGATTTATTTCAGAGGTTAAAGAGGAACTTTTAGAAAAAACCTTTGAACTGTCTGAAAAGTTAGGTTATAAACCTCTAAAATTGGGTGTGTAAATATATGTTGAACTTAATCTAAATCTATATCTAATCCTAAAGCCTTTAGGTTTGCCTTTGCTTTTATTAATGTTTCTTTATACTCATCTTCAGGATTTGAGTAATAGACTATTCCACTACCTACATATATATAACATCTATTTTCTTTAAAGATACTCTGTCTTATTGCAACACTCATTGTAAAATCTAAATTAGGCTTTATTAAAACTGTTGTTCCACAGTATACAGACCTTTCAAAATCCTCCAGCTCTCCAATTATTTCCATAGCCCTCTTTTTAGGTGCTCCTGTAATTGAACCGGGAGGAAATGTATTATCAATAATTTTCCTTAAAGAGATGTTCTCTTTTAACTTTCCTACTACAGTAGAGCTCATCTGATAAAGTGTAGAGTATTTCTCTACCTCAAAAAGAGCATCAACATAAACTTTTTTAGAAATTCTTCCTAGGTCATTTCTCATTAAATCGGTTATCATCAAGTTTTCTGCAATTTCCTTTGGGGAATTTTTAAGCTCTTCAAATAAAACTTTATCCTCTTTTTCAGTCTTTCCCCTAGGTCTTGTCCCTTTTATAGGTTTAGTTTTAATCAGATTACCTTTTTTCTCTAAAAACAACTCCATAGATGCAGATAACACAGAAAAATCCTTTCCTCTGATTAACATCAAGTAAGGTGTCCTTTGAATATCTATTGTTTTAAAAAATGCTTCCTTTGGATAAAAAGCTCCTTCCAAATCTATTCTATGGGTAAGATTAACCTGATAAATATCTCCACTCTCTATATATCTCTTTATCTTTAATACCTTTTTTATAAAATCTTCCTTTCTTGTATTTATTTTTAGACTTTTAATATTTTGTTTTATTCCTTTAATATCTGGATTTATATTTTTAAATTTTCTAAAAAATAAGATATATATATCTGGAATATTTATATCTCTCCTTTGAGGATAACTTTTTCCTAGAACTAGATTTTTTCCATAGTTATATGAAATATAACCTGCTCCATACAGTTTATACTCTTTTATTAATTTTTCAGTTAAATCAATAGGGTTAATTAGAGGGATGTATCTACCGTTTAGATATGCTCTATTGTTTTTATACTCTAATGAAAAAACAGGTTTATCAAATAGGTATATTCCCTCTTTATCAAACCAACCGTCTTTCTGAGAGTATAGATATATCTCTTCCATTAAATTTTAATTTTCCACTTTATCTTTATTTTTTCCGTTAGAGAATATATTTGATATATTTGGATTGATAGAATTTTTAGCATAATCAACAGCTGTAAATCCATCTTTATCCTTGATATAAGGGTCTGCTCCATACTTTAATAAAAGCCTTATTATATTCTCTCCTTCCCAAAGAACTGCGTAATGTAAAGGTGTTCTCCCCTTAATATCCTGTATATTCGGATTAGCCATATTTTGTAAAAGATATTTAGTTATTTCATAATCTCCCCAAAAAACAGCTAGATGTAAAGGAGTTTTAAGATTGTTAGCTTGAGCATTTATATCAGCTCCATTCTGTATTAAAAGTTTAATTGTTTCTAAATTCCTTGAATTAACAGCAAAATGTAAAGGTGTAAATCCTTTTTTATTTCTTGTATTAATATTTGCACCTGCTTTAATCAAAGTTATTATAATATTATTATTTGCTTTTAAAGAAGCATAGTGTAATGGTGTAAGTCCTGTTTTGGTTTTTTTATCAACTTCAGCTCCTTTTTCTATTAAAAATTCAACTAAATCTTCATACCCTCTAAAACTTGCAATGTGTAGAGGAGCTAAACCGTTAAATATAGTTATATTTGGATTTATCCTATACTTTTCCATAAGTTTTTTTACAGTTTCTAAATCATCTATTTTTACAGCTAACATAAACTTATTCATCGGTTTATTAGTATCCAATATTAGCAACCCTAAAATGTAATTTCTTTTTAATTTATCTTTTATATCTTTTGCATAATCCATAGGTGTTAGTCCATGGTTATTTTTAGAGTGTGGGTCTGCTCCATAGTAAATTAATAATTCTACTATTTCAGGATAAGCATTCTTTACTGCATAATGTAAAGGTGTATTTCCATCTAAATCAGGAATGTTCGGATTTGCTCCACCTTGGAGTAGAACCTTAACAGTATCAAAATGTCTATTTTGTGTTGCTAGAATTAGGGCCGTTTCAACTGCATCGTTTCTAATATCTGGGTCAGCACCGTATTTAAGTAAAAGTTTTACAATTTCTGTCTGTCCATACTTTGAGGCAATAAGTATCATTGGATAACCGTATTTGAGTAAAATGTTTGGGTCTCCTTTATTTTTAAGATAATTTTCCACTGTCCTTATATTACCGTTTATTATGTCATTGTATAATTTATCTAATGTAATTAGTTCTTTTTCTTGATACAGGTAATTCATAAATTTATCATTTGATATTGTTTCAGGAGTTTTAAAAAATTCTATACTTATAAATGCAACTAAAGTAATTAATACTAGAAACCAACCTATATGTAATTTTGCTCTTATTCTAATTAGATTTAAATCGTCTATTTTAAATAAATAAAAATCTAAAAAGATTTTAAAAATAAGAAATACAAAGACAGCAAAAATAAATCTTATGAAATTATTAAAATCACCTACACTTTCGCTAATTAAAAGAGCTAATAGAATACTTATTAAATAGGATAAAATTTTCCCCTGTTTAACATAGTTTTCTATATTTATTTTTCCCATCTCCAAAATTTTTAATATTTTAATATTAAATCTCTAAAATTTAATTAAAAGCAATCCAGTTTAAATTTAGATATATTTTAACAAAAAGTGTTATAATTTCAGTTGTTTAATTATTGGCTGGTTTTAAAAATTAACAAGTGATGAATAAATTCGGAATAACTTTAGGAGACCCTACAGGTATTTCTTCAGAAGTTTTATTGAAATCCATAAGGAAATTACCTAAAGGTATATATATCCTCTATGGTTCAAAGAAAATACTTAATAAAACCTCTAAAATTTTTAATCTAGATAATCCTTTTATAGAGATTAAATCACCTGAAGAAGCTAAAAAAGAGGGTTTTTACATCATAAATGTATATGATAAAGGGTTTCAGCTAGGAAAACCTTCTATTGAAAGTGGAAAGGCATCTGTTTTATACCTTGAAAGTGCAGTTAAAGATATACTTAAAAAAAAGTTAGATGGAATTATTACATTGCCTATTTCAAAGGAGCATATAGTTGAAGCTGGCTTTAAATATAAGGGACATACAGATTATTTAGCTGATGTATCAAACACAAAGGAATATATGATGATGCTTTTATGTGAAAAGTTAAAGGTTGCATTACTTACTACCCATATTCCCTTAAGAGATGTTCCCAAATATATAACTAAAGAAACTATAAGAAGCAAACTTAACCTGTTAATAAATGAGTTAAAAAATAAATTTAGAATAACCAACCCAAAAATAGCAGTAGTAGGCTTAAATCCCCACGCAAGTGATAACGGAAAGATAGGAAATGAAGAGATAGAGACAATAAATCCTGTTATTAAAGAGTTTAAAGAAAAGGGTTATAATGTAGTCGGTAGCTTATCACCTGATACTGCATTTATAAACTATAAAGATTTTGATTGTTATCTCTCTATGTATCATGACCAAGGTTTAATACCTTTAAAACTGCTATGTTTTAAAAATGCAGTTAATATAACATTAGGTCTCCCATTTATAAGAACTTCCGTTGACCATGGGACTGGGTTCGATATAGCAGGAAAAAATAAAGCTGACCCTTCATCTTTTATTGAAGCTGTAAAGTTAGCCTTAAAATTAGCTAAACTGGAAAAGAGTTAAATGAAATTAGGTCAGCTATTAAAAATATCAGTTGATACTCTAAAAAAAGCTGGTATAGAAGCTCCTATAACCGATAGTCAGTTATTGATAGCCTATACCTTAAAAATTCCGAGATGGAAGCTTATAACTGAAAAGAATATAGAAATTTCAGATGAGAAGGTATCAAAAGTATTAAATCTTATTAATCTAAGGTCTAAAGGTATTCCTGTTGCCTATATTACTAAAAGAAAAGAGTTCTTTGGGATTAAATTTTATGTAGATAAAAGAGTTTTAATACCTAGACCTGAAACGGAGATTTTAGTTGAAAAGGTTCTAGAAAAGCTGAAAGATAGAGATAGGAAAATTGTAGGATTAGATATAGGAGTAGGTTCTGGAGCTATATCTATAGCATTACTTAAGAATATTTCAAATCTATTTATGTATGGAGTTGATATTTCAGAAGATGCTTTAAAGGTTGCAAAAATAAATGCCAAATTAAAATTTGTAAATGATAGATTAAAACTTTTAAAGAGTAATCTTTTTTCTAATTTAGAGAAAAATATTAAATTTGATTTTATTGTTTCAAATCCGCCTTACATATCTAGGGAAGATTATATAAATTTAAAAATTGAAGTTAAAATGGAGCCTAAAGTGGCATTACTGTCAGGTAAAAAAGGATTAGCATTTTATGAAAGGATTATTTCAATTTCACCTAAATATTTGAAGAATAACGGATTTGTAGCTGTAGAAATTGGTTATAATCAAGGAAAGGATGTAAAAAATTTATTTATAGAAAATAAATTTAAAAATATAGAGATATATAAAGATTTAAACGGAATAGATAGAGTTGTGATAGGTTATAAATAAAAATTAAAGGGAGATGAGAATGTTTGAAACAAAGGAAGGAATTTTAGAGTATTTAGAGATTGAGGGTAGGAGGGAGCTTAAAGGAACGATAGAAATATCAGGTGCTAAAAATTCAGCCCTTCCGAATATGGCGGCAACTATACTAACTGAAGAGCCTGTAATATTGGAAAATATTCCTGAACTACTTGATGTCCAAATAATGATAAAACTTTTAGAGCATATAGGTTTTTCTATAGAAGAGTTATCAAAAGGTAAATTTTTATTTAAACAGAATGAGCTAAACTGTTTAGATGCTCCCTATGAGCTAGTTAGTAAGATGAGAGCTTCCATACTAGTTTTAGGACCTCTAGTGGCAAGATTTGGATATGCAAAGGTTTCTTTACCGGGTGGTTGTGCAATAGGGACAAGACCAATTGATTTACATCTTAAAGCTTTAGAAAAGATGGGAGCTAGTATAAGTTTAGAACATGGATATATAGTGGCAAAGGCTACAAAGGGATTAAAAGGAGCTGAAATAAATTTTGAAAAGATAACCGTTACAGGAACGGAAAATATACTTATGGCGGCAACTTTAGCAGATGGAATAACAGTTATAAATAATGCAGCTAGAGAGCCAGAGGTTGTTGATTTAGCTAGAATGTTAAAAAAGATGGGGGCAAAGATAGAGGGGGAGGGAACTAACAGAATAGTAATTCAGGGAGTTAAAAAACTAAATGGAGCTAATCATAAAATAATCCCAGATAGAATAGAAGCAGGAACTTTTACTGTTTTATCAGCATTATTTAACGGAAATATCAAACTGAAAAACTATCCATTTCAATATTTAGATTATGTCCATAAAAAGTTAGAAGAGATAGGAATATATGTTATTCCTATAGGAAATGATGAAGTAATAATAAGGAGGGAAGATACTTTAAAACCGGTAAATATAGAGACAAAAGAGTATCCCTTCTTTCCAACAGATTTACAGGCACAATTTATGACATTACTTTCAATAGTAGATGGTATTTCTACGATAACAGAGAATATTTTTGAAAATAGATTTATGCATGTTCAGGAGTTAGAAAGATTAGGAGCTAATATAAAAGTGATAGGAAAAACTGCATTTATAAAGGGTGTAAAGGAGCTTACAGGAGCAGAAGTTCAGGCTACAGACTTGAGGGCAAGTGCTGCAATGGTTTTGGCAGGGTTGATAGCTGAAGGTAAAACAAGAATTTACAATATATATCATTTAGATAGGGGTTATGAAAATATAGACGATAAATTAAGAAAGATAGGGGCTGTTTTAAAGAGAGATTTTGAGTATATTGAGGGATGAATTTTATGGAATTTCAAAGACCACCAACTCAAGAACAACTAAATAGGATTATAGAGTTATTACTAGAGGTAGGAGAGCAAAAAATACAGTATTTAAGGGAAAAGTATGGGATTAAGTTTTCATATATTCCAACATATGAGTATGCAGATAAGATAATAGCTATTCTTGAAAATGCTAAAAGTAAGGATATTTCAGAGCTTTAACTGTATATCACTTCCTTTAACACATATTTTCTTTTTTCTGTTTCTATCTCTTTTATCCCTAAAATCTCATCAAGTTTAGTTTTATATCTATTGTTAATATTTAACATAGGAAATTTAACTTCCCCCCTTATAACATACTCATCTATAAACTCTCCATAATAGCTAACCTTTGCAAAGTTATGATAAAAAGAACTTATCAACAGAATAATAGATTTATGGAAACTGTTTAAAACAATTTTTAATGGTATATAATCGTCCCATTTTAAAGATTTTCTGTATGCTAAAGGCATTTTAGGAAGGCTTAAGAAGAAATCCTTCAAATACTCATCATCTCCATCTAATCTATAGAAGTAGAATGTGCCATTTATCTTTCCAAAGTATAGCTTTCCTTTACCAGAGTTAAAGTAGAATGTTCCATCTAAAGCCATTTCAACTTTAATCTCAAACTCATCAACCTTTTTATTACCTTCATAAACTTCATAAATAAATCTATTATCTAATGCAAAACTAGTTTTTAAATCTAAAGACTTATCTACAAATATAGGTTCTACAATTTCATTCTCCTTTGGTAAATCATTTGAAAAGAATGTTCCATTGGAGATATAACTTACAAAACTAAATGGAACAGTGTAAGCTCCAATCTGGTCTGAAAGTTGAACCTGTATATGTATATGTGGTTGTGGAGAATATCCAGAATTTCCACATAAACCTAAAAATGTCCCTACCTCTACCCAATCCCCCTCCTTTACCCTTATAGAGTTTTGGGCAAAGTGGGATATTTCAACGTAAAAACCTCTCTCATCATATATTATTACCAGATTTCCCCAGTTATTCTCTTTATCAATCTCACCTATTTGATTATCTGGTAAATCGTTTACAACCTTTACAACCCTTCCTCTAACTGGAGATAATACAGGTTTACGATATGCATAGTAATCCTCTAGATACAACCCTTCGTTTCTGTATGTTTTTCCATTTTCATCTACAATTACAAAATCATAAGCATACTTCCAAGCTCCCTTATGTGTCCATTTACCATTAAAACCTTGCCAAACACTCCATTTTCCAGAAAAAGGTAAAAATAGAGTTCTTTCATAACCTTTAAATCTGTTTATATTTGTTAAGTAAAAATCTAAAGTTTCCTCCGGAGTTCTCCTTATAGTCTTTGCAACTAATGGAAAAGATATAACCCCTAGAACGTATATAAATAAAAGTGAAATTAGATTAAATGGTAATGTAAAAGCTGGTATTCCATATAAAGCCCAAAATGTTTTTGTTGCAGATAATAAGATTATTGAAGTTAAAACTGCAAATATACTTAAAAGATAGGATTTTATCGATGGAATTAAGAACACACCTCCTATAGCCATTGCTATAAGAATAAAGTTAAAATGGCTAGGGTCTGAAAATTCTAAATTAAAGGAGCCAGATAGTATTGCAACAGCAACAGTTCCTATATAGTATCCAGTTATTGATAACAGAAATAAAATTCTTGAAGACAAAAATAGAATTATTGCCATCACAAGTCCAACAAACACATCTGGTAAAAAGAATATTGCTCCCAGTGATTTAAAATATCCACCTATCCAATTAGGAAATATACTGTCTAGCTTTACGATTTGGTTGTGTGGATATAGGGATATAACAAATAAGTTTGAGAAATTATAGACTGATAAATACACTAGTGAGCTTATTATAACGAAAGGTAAACTTAATATAGGTAATTTTAGATAGTATGAAAAGATACTGTATAATGCAAATGAAACTATAAACGTAAAAACTCCGGCAATTATTAAGAATAGAGAAGTTAATAAATCAACTTTGAAAAGATAACCAATGGATAAACCTACTAATAGGGAGTTATACGTATAAAAACCTGAATTTAAAAACTCATCTCCAAGATTTAAAAATTTTGCAAAGAGGTATGCAGATATTACAGAGACTATTCCACTAAAGGCTAAACTAGGATTAATGAAAGTTATTATTAACAGTATCAAACCTATTTTGTAGTTTTCTAAAAAAATAATTTCGGAATAACTGTTTAGTATTCCCTTTAAATGAACCAGTATTTTTTCTTTTAAATCTTTCATATCTTCTCAAAGGAAGTTAGTATTTGCTTTCAATTATGCCAGTTTAGAGGAAATTTTATCAACAAAGATAATAATATATTTATAAAATTTGGAAAAGAAAGTATTACAAACATATTTTAACAGTGAAATTTAGGGTCAATTAGAAAAGTAAAGTTCAAACTCTTATCAACTAATTCAT
>QNZC01000035.1 GCA_003978565.1 Persephonella sp.
AAAACTTCTTTACACTTCCAACTCCTAAAAGATGAGCTCCAGCTATTAATCCACTTTCCGTTATATATATTCCTTTAATTGTTTTTCCAACATACTTGTCTAACCCTAAAGCCTTTATATACTTCCAAGTCTTTCTATGAAACTCTCTAATAGCATTTTCCTGTGCCCTAGGATTATTTAAGAAATCTTCCTTGCTCCAAACTCCATCTTTCCCAGTCCATTCACCTATCCAGTCATTTCTTCTCGTAGGGTCTCCTCTGTAATAACCTGCGTCCTTTAATGCACTCTCTCCCATCTGATATTTGCCCAGATAACCGTAGCTATTCTCAATGTTATATCTTCCACCGCTTTCCCTATAACCTAAAGCTCTTAAAAAGTCTTTGTAGTTCTTCTTTTCCATCTTATCCATCCAAATATTCTAACAACCAAATAGAATAAATATCTCTTCCATAAAGATATGCCGACAACTTCCATAGCCTCTAGGAAAATTCTATCTGATGTTTTCCTGTCAAATTGCTGTGAATAGTATAACCAGTCGTGAACTACTGCAGCTTTATTGAACTTATCTCTATCCTTTATTAAAGGATAAAGTATTCTAGGTATACTAGCAAAATCTGTCCTAAAACCCATTGAAAAGAAATCATAAATATAGTTTGTTAGCTTGCTTTCACCAAACAGCTTAACTATGTCTGTGTCTTTAGTTATTGCTAACGGTTCTTTTGCCTTTGCTGTTCCAGTTGCATAACCTACAAACAAAGGTATTCCGTCAGCTGTGGCTGGAATATACGCTAAACCACCATCTATAAACTTTATTTCTACTCCTGCAGGAATGCCTCTCATTTTCTAAACCTCTAATTTTTTCTTTTTAAATTCTTCAACAATTTTTAAAAACTCTTCCTTTGTTAGCTCTGTATCATCTGAAAGATTTTTGTCTATTTTCATCCCCTCAAGAATATACCTTTCATCCCTAAATGTTTTTTTTAGATATTTATCTCCAAGCTCTTTGAGTTTATATTTTTCTTCCTCTTTCTTTACCATCTATTACACCTTGAGATTTTCTCTATAGTTTGAATTATAAAGTCCAACAGGATTGATTTCTGGAATTTTTGGAATTTTTGTGAAATTAAAAATAAAAATAAAGTGGAATAGATTAGTAAGATTGTGCAAATAATATATACACTTCTTCTTTTCTTATTTTCCCTTTATGTATTCTTATAGCTCCTATTGACCTGTAATAATACAGCGTTGATTTTGACTTACCGGTTAGAATAGATGCTTCTTTAACTGTGTAATACTCTTTTACTTTTCCAAATAGTTCTTTACTTCTTTTTTCAAACTCTTTTTTGTAGTCAGTTATTATGTTTAGCTCATTTAATATTTCTCTATTTATCTCCTCTTTCTTTTTTATTAATTCTTGCAATTTTGAAAGTTTAGTACCAGTCAATATAGTCCTCCTTTATACCAGCTGATATTTTATTTTCTAATCCTTTTCTTTTAGGATTATGAAAAGTATGTATTGCATATCTCAATGCATCTAAAGCGTGGTCAAAGGCTTTTAATGGTTTTTCTTTTTCTTTATCCCATACATAGTTTTGTATTTCAAATAACAGATTTTCACATTTTTCAGATATAAATAGTCTTTTGTCTTGTAGCAGTTGTTTTACTGTCATTATGCCTGCTAACACATCGTTATCTGCCTTTGATACTGATAATCCTTTCCTTTGTAATTCTCTTATTAATCCTTTTCCGCTTGGGTCCGCGTATATTTGTCTTGGATTTCTTTCTTTTACCATTTTGGCTAAATCATCTAGAAGTATATTAGGGCTATATATTTCGTCATATACCAAGTAGTGCCATCCGTCAAAGGCTATAAATACAACTGCAGTCGGATTTGTAGCTCCAAAGTCTAGACCAGCTATTCTGTGATATATAGGTTTTATTTCTTTCTCTTTTATGTGTATTTTAGGGTCAAAATTATCATAAACTAATCCTTCTAGTTTTATATCCCAGTTTCCATACAAAAATGCTTGTTTTTCTAACTCTGGTAAACTTTCAAGTCTTTTTATATAATCTGGGTCGTTCTCCATTAAATAAGGATTGTCGTAAACATTTGCAGGTATATAACATCTTGTTCTACCTTGTTTGTCTTTACCTATCTTATAGGGTGGTGCAAATTCAACGAAATATTCTTTTATCCATTGATTATTTATTGGTCTTCTTGGGTCTGGGTTCGCTGTGGCTCTTATGTATTTGGGCTGTTTGCTTGAACCTCTTAATCTTGATTTTAAAAATTCATACTGCTTTTTGCTAAAGTGTGTTAATTCGTCAAAGCCTATGTATTGAAACTCTGCTCCTTGATAGCGGGTTTCATCGTTTTTCTTTTCCATATATCTAAATAGTATCCTTGAACCGTTAATTAGTTTCATTACTTTTTTACTTTCGTTGTAGGTGTATATTTCTCTTGGGTAAAACTTTAATGCGTTTTGTATTAGACTTTCTTCTAGTTCTGGATATGTTCGCCTAAATAACACTATGTTTGAGTTTGGATACCTTAATGCATAGTCCAATGCATCCATTACTAAAGCTATACTCTTTCCTCCACCTGCGGCTCCGCCATATAATACCTCATCGGCTCCACACTTATGAAAAAGTTTTTGTTTTTCTGTTGGTTTGTAGTTTACTTTAATCGTTTTCATCGCTTGTCTTTTCTGGTATTTCTAAAAGTATTTTCACTGTGTTATCTTGCTCTGGTTTTAATCCTTCTCTAATTTCTCTTTTTAGTTTTATACACTGTATAACTATCTCTACAGCTCTTGGTTTATATTGTCCCATCGCTATCTCTTTATACTTTTGCTGAAGTTCACATAAATCTCGATAATCCAATGCATCTGCTTTATCTACTTCAAGCTGTATTTTCTCTTCTAATGTTTCTCTTTCTTTATTTGCTTTCTCAACTTTTAAAACTTCTCTTTGTTTCCTTTTCAAATCCCACTCTGCTTTATGTTTATTTATCCATCTTCTAATTGTCCGTTCTGATGGCAATCTTTGACATTTTTGACATTTCTCGGACAAAATTTTGACAATTTCTCCTGCAGAATATCCTTCTATATACAAATCTGACACTATCCTTATAATCTCTTCCTTCTTCACCTTTACCTCCTATTTACTTATTTGATGTTATTTGATGTTTCATTCTTCTATAACTCATCATATTAAACTCTACAAAATATCCAACTTCATACAACCTATCTTGAAGCCTAGCCCAGTCTGAATTGCCTTTTAGATTAAAGTTTAGCAAGTCTTCGTTAGCTGTTATTATTGTCTCTTTTCCAAGCATATAACGATAATCTAAAACATCAAAAAGTTGACTAAACCTGTAATCTGATAAATAGCCACTTAATATGTCGTCTATTATAAGTAAATCTATCTCTTTTAATGTCTTCAAATATTCGTATGTATTTATATCCTCAAAATTTGTTATCTTTACATCAAAATCTTTCTTTCTTACAAAAATTAACTGTCTGTCCTTATCAAATTTCATTATGCCTATTCTTAATGCAAATGTTGTCTTGCCTGTCCCGTAGTTTCCCCATAATATTAAGAATGGTTTTTCCTTCCTTTTTCCTTTCAACCAATTATTTATTTCTTTAAAAACTTTTATGTTGTATTTATTCTTCTCCAGTTTCAAATATTTTATTTTTTGGTATAATTCTAATGTTAGTCCACTATTGGCTAGCTGTTGTTTTAGTCTGTTTAATTTGTGTTGCTTTTCTAGTCTCTCCCATTCCTTTTGCTTTTTCTCATATGCACTTTTTACTTGCTCGTTTTCTTTTTTAACATCTTTAACTATTTCGTTTAAAACTTCTTTTAATGCTTTGTTTTCAGCCATCTTTTACTCCTCCTTTTGTTTTTTAAAATAATTCTTCAATAAGTTCATCTTCTGATTTGTTTTGTGAGCTTAAAAATAATTCCAATACTTCCTCTTCTAATTTCCTTTTATCTGGTCTTTCCCATATATCTCCATCTCCGAATAATTCTTCAGCTGATACAACTTCAGAATTTGAATAAGCCTCTATATACTTCTGCATTTCTTCCTCTTCTTCTTTTCTTTTTCTTTCTAACTCTTCTGCGTTTGTTTTTTCTACAGTTCCATCTGCAGTGTGAACAGTGTGATTAGCTTCAGCTGGATTGTAGTTTCTCAATAAAAATGCAAATCTGTATTCATCAACTCCAAATACTCTTAAGAGGTAAAAGATTTTGTTGTTGATATGGCTTTTTCTGT
This sequence comes from Persephonella sp., assembly GCA_003978565.1. GTDB lineage: Bacteria > Aquificota > Aquificia > Aquificales > Hydrogenothermaceae > QNZC01. The sequence continues at coordinate 4,283 of QNZC01000035.1, forward strand.
CTACTGATATTATTTTCTTGACTATCTCGTTTATATGTTTACCTGTCTGTTCTGTGTTTATCAGTAAGAATAACAGCTCATCTCTACTAAAGCTTTCGGTGTATCTCTCTAATTCGTCCAATATATCTTTATAAAATTGCCTATAACTGTATAACTTCCATCTAATCCTTTTAGTTATTACGCCTTTAAAGTCTTCTTCATCTGCCTTCGTAAAATCTTTATAGTCTTGTTGAGATTTAATCTCAACTTCCGAGCCATTTTTCGGGGCTTTTTTTCTGGCTTTTTCTTCTTCTAGGAGGCTGTCTTTTATCTCTTTTATATTTAATTCTTCTATTTCTTTTTTTCTTTCCTCTATCTTTGAATTTATTTTTTGCTCTTCGTCTACGTTTAGATATATATCTTTTTCTTTAGTTTTATTATTTATATATTCCTTACGTCCCAAATTTTTTGAAAAAGTGTTTTCAAGTTCTTGATTTAAGCCAATTTGAGACTGTGTTGACCTGTCCCAACCATCTTTTTTAATTTTTTTCAATTCATCTATTACTATTTCTTTAAATAAATTGCTATCTATGTAATCTGGATTATTAATTTCTTCTGGTAGGTCTACTTTCCATAATTCAGGTGGTATAATCTCGTATATATTCATTTCTTTTTTGTTATCTCTGGGGCTTTTGATTTTGTAAATATTGATAATCTGTAATTCTGCTAATTTTTTAATTATTCTTTGAACAGATGATTTTGATATTCCTGTTTCTTTTTCTATGGTTCTTAACGATGGATAACACAATCCATATTCGTCAGCTCTACGATACAGATATGTTAAAACTATATACTCTTTATCTGTTATAGCTTTTACTGTTAATAAACTAATGGCTTTGTCATAAGCCTTAAAATATGTGTTATAATTATCTTGCATACCTTAACCTCCTTTTTTTATTTCCCAGTAAACTAATCCAAGTAAAAAGAAGAATGTGAAAAACCATAAGGCTATAAACATATATTCACATCTCATCCTAGTATCTCCGTTAATTTTTCTATTTCTTCCTTATAGTCTTTTAAAAAGTGAAATTGTCTTAATTTGCCTTTTTGTTTTTGAAATAAACAGTTATGAACCAGTCTGTTTCCGTATAGAACCTTATGGCAGTTAAAATTCTTCCTTCTTTCTTTGCCCTTTTTAGAATTTTCAGCTTTTCTTTTTCCGATAGCTTTCTCATCTTTAGTTCTCCTCTATTTCTATGCCTAACTCTTCTAATTTTTCTTTATAGCAGTAAGGGAAAGTCTTATATTTGAGTTGGTTTTTCTCATTCAGATATAAAACGAAAATGAGCCTTCTTTTTTGTCCTGTTTCAATATCTATTTCATCTCTGGCAAAGGTATTTCTAACTCTATCTTCTTCTTTTATCTTTTTGATTTTTTCTAGCTTTTTCTTATATTCCTTTCTTTTTAATGGATTGATAACTTTTATTCTCATCTGCTTACTCCTTTATAAGTTTTTTTTTGAAAAGGAAAAAGTTTCTGCAGACCGGGGGAGCAAGTCTGCAGGAGAAAGAGGAGGAGGAGATGGAAGATGCAGGTAAAGGTAGCAACTAGCCCCTTTTAAACTTTATATTTATTAATGTATTCATTTTTATCTCACTTCAATTGAATAGGTAGGTTTCAAAAATTTCTCGTAAAACTCGGGGAAGTCTCTTTTTAGCTGTAATATTATCTGTTTAGACTTTGGAGATTTAGTTATATCTTTTATTCTTTTGTTTAAAATCTTTTGAGCTAGAGTTAGATTAAATCCATATTTATTACACCAGTCTTTTAGTGTTAAGTCATTTTTTATTAATTCAATCTTTAAATCTTTAGGTATTGCATACTTCCCCATTTTTCTTTTACCTTTATTAGTAGTTTTAGACAACTTTATATAAAGTATAGGTAAAAATTTACCTATTGTCAATAAAAATAGGGAAATTTTTCTATGCGTGAGGGTAATATGAAAGCAGATATAGGAAGAAGGATTAAAATCATTAGAAATATTTTAAATTTAACTCAAAAAGAGTTTGCTAACGCTTTACATATAGATGATAGTAATGTAAGAAAGTGGGAAAGCGGGAAAGTTTTACCTAATGCAGAAAAGTTATTAATAATGAAGGAAAAATTTAAAATAAACATCAATTGGTTATTAACAGGAGAGGGGGAGATGTTTATAAAAGAAGAGGAGAAAATAGAAGATAAAGAAAGGGATTATAAGAAGGAGATATTAGAGATATTAGAGAGGGAAGATGAAGAAAAGGTGAAGGCGTTAGCAGAGTTTTTAAAAAGGGCTTGGGCATCACAGGAACAATTGAGCTTGGAGAAATCATCAGAGAAGATTAAAACAGAAAAAAAATAGCTTTATCAGTTGTTAGAAGCTACCATTTGTAGCTAAATGTTGTAATATATATAAAGAAATATAGCAAAATGTTATATGTAGGGGGATTATTATGTCTGCATATATAGAAAATAAACCAAATCTAGGAGAGAATGTTGATTTAGATAAACTAAAGGAATTAATGGAAAAAGTAATGAGGTTAATATCTACAAGGAGCAAAGGGATATTTAGCAAATTTTTGAATTCTTATGAATTATACAAACTTTATAAGGAAAAAGGAGATAGTGTCATTTTCAGGGAAATTATGGAAAATGAATTATTGTATATACTGGAAAATGAATATAGAGGAGATACAGAAAAATTTTTAAAAGAGATGAGAAAGATAGTTTTCTTACCACCATCTATAAGAGAAATGTATGAAGAGGATTTAGAAGAAGCAATAGACAGTTATAAAATAAAGAAATTTTTTAAGGAAAATGAAGAGGAAGTAAGGAAACTTTTTAGTAATGTATAAGCTGTATGCTACCAATAGATATAGGAGAGAAGTAAAAGAATTAGCAAAGAGCTGCAATATAGAAAATATACTTTTTCATACTTCCATATTGATAGACATAAGAAATGATGTATTACTCAAGATAGTAATGAATAAAGAGAAATTAACTTTATATAACCCTAACTATAATATAGGGAATTATATGTGCTATAAATTGAGACTTAAGGATATATGTCAGAAAAGAAAAAAAGGAAAAAGAGGCGGCTTAAGATTAATATTAGCAATAAATCTGAAAGAACAAAAAATAATACTTTTAACTGTATATAGCAAATCCAAGAAAGAAGATGTATCAATAAAAGAACTGCAAGAATTATTAAAAGATTATATAGATGAATATAATCCTTGCGATGAGCTAATAAATAAAATATTAGACATCTTCAATATGAGATATATAAGCTAACTAATATTAGTTATCAGAAAAAAGGTTAAAAAGAGAGTTAGAAGATATAGATGATTTATTTAAGTTGGTGTAATACATAAAAACAGTAGTCATAAGCTACCGAATGTAGCTAAATGTTATAAAATTATAGAGGAGATATAAATAGAGTTGTTTATGGGGGATTTGTTTAAGCGAAAGTTAATTTTAGGAGATGGAAGATGAAGGGATTTTATCAAAAAAATGCTTTAAAGTATAAATTAAGAAGAATAGAAGAGAAACATATAGATTTATTTTTAGAAAAAATCAATTTTCAAAATCAAAAGGGAAAGGTAAAAAAAGGTGATAAGATAGATAAGTTAATATCATTTTACGAAAAAAATTTAAAAAGGAAAAATGGATACTATTTATTTCCCGAGGAAGCGGAAGAAAACTTAAAGAGTTTTTATCACTTCTTACAACATTATGGTTTCAGTACTAATTCATCTGTTTATGTTTTTCAAGTTGAAAACATAAAAAATTTTTTTGAATTTTTAAAAAATAAAACAGAATTTGCTTTTAAGTCTTATACATTCCAAAATCTCGGTCAGTTAGAATTTGATACTAATGAAAAAGAGTTAAAGCTTGGAGAAAAAAAGTTAAAAATATTATTGCCTAAAAAAGTATTTATATATTTAGGTAAGAAAGAAAGTAATTTTGAAGATATTGAAGGGAATAGAAAGATTGAGAAAAAAGAAATAACAATAATAAATAAAGGTGATAACTTTATAGAGATAAGAGGAGAATTTGATGCAATAAAAAATATAGTTTTAGCCTTAAAATCCTTTGAGGAAGAAAAGGGATTCCAGATTTTAAGACTTATAAAAATAGCAAAAACAGAAAAAGATAAGAGAAATCCATATACAAGATTTGAAGTATCAGAAACAAAAATAGATGTAGAGAAATTTAGGAGAAAATTAGGGGCAAAATATAGGAAAATAAAAGCCCCAGTAGAAGGGAGTAAAACAGAAGAAGCAGAATTTAAATTTGAAAAAGATGGTATTGAAAATTTTGAGGAGGAACAAACATTTAAAAGAGGTTATAAAAGACGCATCTAGAGGGGTAGATAAAGGAGAGTTGATATTAAAAGTTGGAGATTTTAATTTTAAATTTACAATAACAGCTTCAGGGGGGATAAACTTCAGAGAAAATCCTCCAGAAGAAGTATTATCCTATGTAATTCAAGAATTAAAAGAGTTTTTGAGCGAATAAAAGATGTTTAGTGAAGAATTAAGAAAGAAAGCTTTAAAAGATGTTATAAGTTTTTTAAAGAATTATGAAAATCCATCAGTAAAGTGGAGAAACTTAAGAGAAAAATTAGGGGAAAAGTCTAAATTTGGAAACAGAGAATTTTATTTACTTTTTGCTTTATCTTCTTTAAAGGAGAAAGGACTAATAAAGTTTAGAGAGAGATATATAGATTGGGAAGGACATACATTGGAAAAAACAAAAGAAGGAAAGTTTTATTGTGAAGAGTGTAATGAATATATAGAAAATGATTTTATAATTAAGGAAATAATAATTGTAAAAACTAATAACTTTAATGTAAAAAGGTAATTAAATGCCTTCTAATAAGGGATTTGAAAATTTGGTTTCAACAATAAAAGAATGGAAAGAAAAGATTAATAAAATTTT
>QNZC01000019.1 GCA_003978565.1 Persephonella sp.
TAATTTTTAAACCCCTGTTTTTTAACAGAAATTGGTTGAAATACAATACTCTAATTAAACTTTTACTTAAATTTTAGCCAAAGATATTTATCAATATTTCTAGTCTCATTATTAAACTTTATTCCTACTCCGTAAACTTCTTCATAACTCATATACTTCTCATAATATTTCTTCTCTATTACCTGTTTTAATGGCTCTTCATCATAAACCTTGAACTCAAATAAATAAACCTTTTTCCCTAAAATCACAGTTAAATCCACTCTCCCATCGTTAGTTGTATCCTCTGCTATTACATCAAACCCTGCCCCTGTAAAGTATGCATATAATACACTCGCATAAAATCCCTCATATCTCGCTATTTGATTTTTCACAAAGTTGTTATACGGTATGGATTTAAATAATGCCCTTAATATCCCCTCTAATCTGTCTAAATCTGATAATAACAACACTTTATATAGATTTATCTGTATCTTTGTCTTCGTTGATACTCTCTCAACTAAATAATCTAAAACATAATCATTGAAACTCTTCCTTACTTCCTTATTTGGATAACTTAAAATATAAAATGTATCATCTAAAAATTTTTCCTTTTTCTTTATTGTTAAATAACCGGTTTGGAAAAGAACCGTTTCAAGTTCAATTTTCTCCATATCAAAGCTATTTAGTATCCTTTCATCTACTTCTAAATTCTCAAAATCTATCAGTCTAAACTCTCTTTCCTGTAGTAGCTTTATCAAAAAGCTTGGTGTTCCTGTGCTGAACCAGTAGTTTTTAAATTCAAAATCATTATCTATAAACAGTAATATATCAAATGGATTGTAAACCCTTTCCCGTCCCCCAAAATTATATCCGTTATACCACTTTCTTACTTCCTCTAAATCCACTCCAGCATTACTAAAATATTCCCCAAACTCCCTTAATAAATTCTCCTCTAAATATCCACAAATATTATTGAATTTTGACTGTAAACTTATGTCTGTTAAATTATTAATTCCACTAAAAATTGATACTTTTGAAAATCTGCTAACACCAGTTAACATCGCAAATCTTATATACTCATCACTGTCCTTTATTATCCCATAAAATCCCCTTAAAAACTCTCTTACTTCCTTCGCAAATCCTACTTTATCTATGTTGTCTAGTATAGGCTTATCATACTCATCTATCAGTATTACTACCTTCTTTTTATACTTTTTATATACCTCTCTTATTAACTCTGAAAAAAATATTGCATAATCTTCCGTCATATCACATTTAACATCTAACTTTTCCTGAATTTCCTTTAAATTACTGATTATCTCGTTTATTAGCTCCTCTTTACTTAGATTTCCACTAAAAGCTATCTTTATAACTGGATGTTGTGTAAAATCATACTTATCATAAATATATAAACCCTTAAAAAGTTTCTTATTACCTTCAAAAGCCTCTTTTATAGTATCTAATAGTAATGATTTCCCAAATCTTCTAGGTCTTGATAAGAAAACATAGTTGTAGTCTTGTATAAGATTTAATATCTCTTTCGTCTTATCTATGTAAATGTATCCCCCTTCCCTTATCTTCCTGAATGTTGATATTCCTATCGGTAGCCTTTTCATCCACTCTATCTCCTAGATTTAATCTTATGTTGTTAACATTGTTTTTTGAATTAACTCTTTTTTAATTCTTTCAATAGAAAGATTTATATAATTGTTATCAATTTCTATTCCAATAGCTTTCCTACCTTCCTGATAAGCAGATATTAATGTCGTTCCACTCCCAGCAAAAGGATCAAGGATTAAATCATTCTTATAGGAAAAAAGTCTTATACATCTTCTTGGAAGTTCTAATGGATATGGAGCAGGATGTCCAATCCTTTTCTTACTTTCTCCCGGAAAAGTCCAAACCCCATTAGTCCACTCTATAAACTCATCTCTATCTATTGTGCTTTCTCCTTTATTCAACCTTTTCCATTGTTTTTTATACATAACTACTATCATTTCAACAGGAGCAATAACATAAGGAGCAGAAGAAGAAAGCCAAGAACCCCAAGCCGTTCGTTTTGATATATTTTGTTCATTCCATATTATTGTAGATTGATAGTTAAACCCAATCTCTTTAGCAACTTTAACAAAATCTGCATATATAGGTTTTAAACCATTTTTATTTTTATCAAGCGGAATATTTATACAAATTCTTCCATCATCTGCTAATAGTTCATAAGATTTTCTAAGCCATTTTTCTGTAAAATCTAAATAATCTTCGTAATCTAAAGTATCATTGTGCTTTCCATATTCAATTGAAAGATTATATGGTGGAGATGTTATGAGTAAATTTACCTTTCCCATATATTCAGACAAATCAACTTTTATAAAATCATTATGAAATAGCTTTATATTTTTTTTGTTGAACACCAGATTAGGTTTTTCCTTGAAATAGTAATCCATATTGTTTTTATTACCTGTGTTTCCAAGTATCCTGCTAAGCAATTCATTTACAACATAATTAAAACTTTTTCCTTCTATAGATGAAATTTCTCTTAAACTTTCAAATATATTCCATTTAAGTCTAACTTTTAATTCCTTAGTTTCTTTATCCTTTAAGTATTTCATTTTATACCCCACTTTTTAGGTGCTATTTTTATTCAGCAAATTATTCTAACATAACCTTGTTATGGAAGAAAAATATATGATAAAGAAAAGGCAAAGTAGAGCAACTAAAGAAGGTGGAGCCAAAGAAGAAGAAGTCAAATATTTACTCCTTGAAGATAAAACTATTCAAAAAAATTTTTTAATAGGCAAACCTTCAGAGGTTCTTAAAAATAAATCAGAGTTATATATACATTATAATAAAGAAAAAGCAATGATAGATGCAGATATATGTATAGTTAGGAAAAAAGATAATAAACTTGTTTGTGTAGTATCAGTTAAAAAATCATTTAGAGAAAGAGGAGCACAAACTGCTTATTGGGCAATAAAAATAAAAGAATATAATAAGGATTACAAATATATACTTGCAACTCCAGATGTTGATAAAGAACTTTTTAATCCAGTAGAACCAAAAAGAAAAAGAAAATGGCGAATAATATTACCTCACGAATGCGATGCAGTTTTTATTTACAGTTATAAAGGAAAAGTATACAAAGAAAATAACTTTTATGTAGGAGACGAATATTTAAAAGATTATATAAGAAGATTATTGTGAAGAAACAAAACATCAACTTTTTGCAACTTTAAACATTATCTATTTTTTTAGTTGTAAGAGTAAGCTCCTTAAATCTAGCTTCTTCCATGTTTATATTTAAACTTTTAATCAAAAAGCCCTTCTTTTATATTTTCATATTGCTTAAGAAGTTCATAAAGTCTTATTGCATACTTAGAACTCATAGGCATTATATTTTTTAAATGATATGTTAAAAACTTACTCTTTAATTCAAATAAAAATTTGGATATGGCTGGTGTAAATTGGTATATAACTTTAATTCCCTTTTTATCATCTACAAATCTAACATATTAAAAAATCCAAATTGTTTCAATTGAATATTCTTCCTCTTATAATTTTTATCTTCCACAATAATAAACCTCTGGTGTTTATAAAAAATAAATATATTTAAAAATAGACATTTAAGCAATAAAACTGTCATTAAAAAATTTTTATTTGTTTTGAGTAAGCATTGCTATTTCTATACAAAACAAATAAACGACAAAATATTGTAATTAATGTCTATACTTTATGGGTAAATGTCTACATCAACAGGATAAACGTCTACTTTAACAGGATAAATGTCCACTTTTAGCTTCTGTAATCCTTGATATATAAGGATTTCCGCTTCTTAAAAAGTATTTAAAAAGTATTTAAAATATTGATGATGATGATATATATAGGAAAATTAATGAAATTCTAATAATTATATTTTTATAAAAAAATACAATTTAGAAATTTTGAAAATTTTAAGATTTTGTTTCGGATAAAAATAGGGATTATTCGGAAGGTTTAAAAGATTTATAAAAATAGGTCGTTATTCTAAATAGAAATAATGCGTTAATTTTTACTATTAGAGGCAAAAGAAAGGCTAAAGATTGATGTAGAAATAAAACTAACCATTAAACCTATGAAAAAGAAGGTAGCAAGTATTTCACTAATAAACAAAAATTTATCAATAAATAAAAACTTTTTAGAAAATGCAACATCAGAAGAAATTAAATATGTAATATTTCACGAACTTCTTCACTTAAAATATGGGATATTTCATACACCAAAATTCAAAAGTGAACTAAAAAAACATTTTCCTGAAATAGATTTAAACAAAATACAAGAAGGGAGAATAAAAGCTCTCATTAAAAAAACATAAAACACAGTGGAAGCTCCTAATTTTAATCGGTAGTAGTTCACAAGAAAAAATTAAGCAACTATTTTATTCTAAATATCTTAAAAATCTCTCTAATACCTTCTTCGGTTTGTTTGAGTTTATAGAGAGCAAATTTATACATTTTAAGCTTTGTTTTATCATCTACCTTTTTCTTAGTTTTCTTTAGATAACTCTCAACAACTTCCCAAGCCATATCTTCCATTGAATTTTTTTTATTTTTTCTCCTATTTCTTTTCTCTTTTCTGGGTTTGAATATTCCAATTTAACCATACTTAAAATAGTTTCTTTTTATTATTTCATTTGGAAATAAATCAAACAATCTCTTATAAGAATAAATTGTTGATTTTAATTTCTATTTGAAATATAACTGATTAAAAATATATAAGGAGGTGAAAGTTATCCTATAAGCTCAAGAGAAACTTTAACCAAATTTAGTTAACACTTTATGAAAATAAAAAATTAAAAAATATTTGAAGTTTTTTTTGTATAATAAAGAAAGAAAAAAGAGAAACAATAACTTTCCAATGAGCTAGGGGAGGTTTATAGTTAATGCTATTAAAAAGCATTTCAACATTGGAAAGGTCTACAATATCTTTCTGGGGGATATATATAGCTTCAAAATCAATTTTTAAGTTGGATAGCTTACTTTCTCATATATTAGAAACCATTCACCTTTATAAAATTAAAGATTTATTTCCGATTATTAAAGAAATTTTAACATATTTTGCCTTCTTCAGTTTTAAGAAGCAGAGAAAAGTTAGATTTAAAACATCTTTTAAAAAGATAAGATTTTAAATAAAGTTTACTTTCTGATAATAAAGGAATAAACTTTTATAAAAGATAGAAAAAAGAAAAGAAAAAATCATAAAGTATAAACACATAAAAATAAAAAACAAAAAGGAAAAAAGATGTGAGGAAAGCAACATGGAAAAAAAACTAAAGGAGAAACACAAAAACTAAAGGAGCAACGCAAAATGCAAAAAATATTATACACTAATTATTTTAAAATTCCAAATGAAATTTTCAAGTTAGATATTCAAGGTGTTGAAAGAATGATTGAACTTTTCAGAGATAAGTTAACACCAGAACTAGCTTATATAAAGAATTTTAGTTTATCTAGGTTAATGACAACTTTTGAAAAAGGTTATGCACTGTTAGAAGGAGATAAAGTTGATTTGTCTGGTTTTAAGCAAAAAGCTATAGAAGCAAGTTGATAGATGATATTCTTTCCTTCCTTTTATTAAAACTTTCTCCTGCTGAAATGTTAGAGCTTATTCAATTAATGGCTAAAGATAAGGATGTAGTTGAGTTTTTGATAAAGAAAAGATGTAAAGAAATAGGAGTTATGGATAAAACTAAAAAAGAAGATATAAAAGAAAAAAAACTTTCTGAAGGAGATATTAATCTTAATGATTGGTGGTAATTATGTTGGTCCTGAAAGATATGAAATTTTTTGATTTAAATCCATTTTTAGCCTTGAAAATAAAATCAGTTATAGAACTGGCTATTTTGGGCTACTGATGGGATGCTTTAGAGAAACTTTTTTATATCTTTTACTTCTATATTAAATAGATGAATAGCAAATAATGAACCAATAAAATCTTTTATATTTTTTATTTTGAATGTTCCATTTTCAACTTCTTTTGCTACTTCCAAAGCGTATTTATTGTAGTCTATAATTTTATGTAAGCTATTTTTAATTTCTCCTTTTGTTATTTTTTGAAATTCCTTATAACTAATTTTTTTAGGTTTAATTGATTTAGGTTTTTTAAGTTTTTCTTTAATACTGTCTATCATTAGTAGGGCTTCAATATCATCATCTTCTAAATTTGTTTCTTCTTTTAGGACCTGTTTAAAAACATCTTTTAATCTTTCTTCTTTTTCTTCCTCTATTTGTATAAGTTGTTTTCCCAAGTATTCTACTTTTAGCTTAAGAAGTTTGGATAGAAGGGAAATAACAATTCCATTGATGATAAAGTTATCTCCTATAAGTTCTTTTAATTCTTCTGATAATTCTTCTGAAGACATTTCAAAAGGATTTAATTCTTCTTTTTCTATTTTTTCTATTAGTTCCCTGTAAAAATTTATAATTGCAAATATTTTTAAAGTTGTATTCATAGTTCTAAATTTTTGTATATATCTTTTCTTTTTCCAATTCTAAGAATAAGAATTATCAATTTATCATCTTGGACTTCAAAAATTGCTCTTATTTTTCTCGATATTATAAAACGATAATAATTATCATATCCTTGCAGTTTTTTTACTTTTTTAGTTCTTTTTAAGATATCAAAATTTTCGCACAAATATTTTAATTTTTCTGCTATAAAAATTTTTTCATCAGGAGAAAAATCTTTTAAGTTTTTTTCTGCAACTTCTGATATTAAAAGCTCATACATCTATTCCAAGCTCCTTAAAAACTTCGTTAGCTTTCTTAACTTTGATTTTTCCTTCCTTAATACCTTTGCTTACTTTATCCGCTATTATTCCATCAATGTAGTCTAAATAAAAATCTAATGCTTTTTCTATTATTTCACTTTGAGTTGTTCCAAGTATTTTTGCTATATTTTCAAGTTCTTTTGCAAGCGCTTCATCTATACTTATTAGTTTCTTTGTTGTAGCCATTTTTAAATCTCTTCTTTGTTTTGTATATCTAATAAAATATATAAATGGATATATAAAATCAATAAGAATTAATTTTAAATCTTTTGAAGTTCTTCTAATTCATCTTTAGTAGTTAGCTTTGTATAGTATCTTAAAGTTGTATTTATGTCTTTATGACCTACCCATTTACTGACGGTGATAGGTTTAATACCTTTTGCTACCATATAACTTATGTAAGTGTCTCTAAATCTGTGAGCTGTAATGTTTATCTGAAGCTGTTTTGAAAGTTTATGGAAGTAGCTTTTAACGTTATATCTATCAATAACAATAATTCTTTTTTGGACATCGTTATAATATGTAAATAGAGTTTTATCTTTGAGTTTGGGATGTTTTCTTTTAAGGATAAAATCAATAAAATCATCTCTGTATTGTCCTTTTAGGATTAAGGGAGCTTCTCTAGATTTGTTAAATTTAGAAATATTGGCTCTAACTCTAACGAAAATTTGGTTTTCTTTTTCAAAAATATCATCAGGTAGGAGTTGGACAGCTTCAGAAACTCTTAAACCGAAACCATATAAAGTTAAAGAGAGGTAATAATAAACTTTGTTAGAATTTTTTAAATGGTTAAGAATTTGTTTTAATTCTAATTCAGAAAAAGGTCTAGCACTTTCTGTTTTAGACCTTTCTCTATAAACTCTTTTATCTGCATACCATTTACCACCTGTAAACTCTATAAATTCTTTAGTCCTATTTAATACCATTCTTATGGTAGTAGGGGATAGATTTTTGGACTTTAGATATTCAATAAATTTTTCAATATCTGCTTCCATTAAAGAGAAATTATTTTCAGAGAGTAAATCATAATCTTCAAACCAGAGTTCAAAATGTTTAAGTAAGTTTTTATATGTTTCAATGCTTTTGTCTGATAAACCAACTTTTTGAAGTTTTTTTAGATAAAAAGTAATCTTGTTTTCTAAGCTTTCTTTTGTGTTAACCATTCTGTTTTCTGCCGACATTTTTCTAAATTTTAAAATAAAATTTATTCCTCCTTTTTTTTATTTGGATTACTACAAATTTAATGTAAACTTTTGATTTTTCTTTATCTCGCTTCTTTTTTATTTTTTTTAGATTATACCCTTTTCTTTTAAGTTCTATAAATTTATTTATTCTCTCTTGATTTAACTTTTCTAAATTAATTTTCATCTTTTTGAACTTTATTAAACCCATCAACAAGTTTTTTTAGATTTGCCAAAATATCTTTTATTATTTTTATTGTTTTTCCTTTCTTTTTTTCATTCTTCTTTTAAACTGTTAAATAGTTCCAATTGTTTCTCCTTCAAAATAATCATATTAATCTCCACCATTTATTATGATTTCTTTTATTTTTTCTAATACTTTATACATTTTTTCTTCTTTTATGTGTCCTACTTTATAAAGAATTAAATCTTTGTGAACTGTGAAAATTTTATTAGGTCTAATAAAACTATCAATTTTTAGATTACCTTCTATAAAATCTGATTGATTAAGGTTTATAGAATATTTATCTTTTTTATATTTACTTGTTATTTGGCATAAGATTAAATCTTCTCCTTCTAAATTGGTAATTACAAGAGCAGGTCTTTTTTTATATTGACTTAAATCATAAAAAGGAAAAGGAACTACAACTACATCACCTTTTATAAATCTTTCCAAGCCTCTTCCTCCTCTGGAGATAGCCAATCTTCCTTCAATGAATTTTCACTTAAAATTGCAGTTTCTAATTTTTCTTTATGTATTTCATTTAATTTAATTAATCTTTTAATTTCCTCTGGTGATAAGAAAGTTGAAATAATTATCTCTTCTTGATTTTCTGGCTTGATTATTACTTTAGTCATCAGTTTAAACCTATAATTCACTTGTACAAATTAAATATGTTTCCATTATAAATTAATTTCTACTAAAATACAATACTCTAATTTATATTATGGTAAAGCCTCTAATATCAAATACTATAAATATAAACATTTGGAAACTATTGATATTACTTGTTTCACTGCTTGCCACAGGAGAGGCTCGGTAAATAAACTTGAAGAGAAGAAGAAAAG
>QNZC01000054.1 GCA_003978565.1 Persephonella sp.
AAAGAGGAAGATTTCTTAAAAGCATTTGATAGATTAGAACGCCTTGAAAAAGGCATTGAAACAAGAGATAGATTTGTAGAATACTTACAGGTGAGGGAGTAAAGATGGCAAAAAAAAGACCAATAGCTTTATTATCAGAGTTAGCTTCACATAAAGATACATTTGGCGGTAATATGCCTTTAGCACCCGGTCATAGAATGTGTATAGGGTGCGGAATACCACCTATAGTAAATGAGGTTCTATTGGCAATAGATAAACCTACAGTTGTTGCAACTGCAACAGGTTGTTTAGAGGTTACAACTGGAGTTTATCCTGTTACTGCTTGGAATACTCCTTGGATACACGTTAACTTCCAATCTACAGGTGCAGTTATTGGAGCAATAGATGTTGCTTATCAGGTTTTAAAGAAAAAGGGAGTTTTAAAGGAAGATGAGGGGATAGAATTTGTTGCATTTGGAGGGGACGGTGGAACATACGATATAGGATTTCAGGCTCTATCTGCAGCTGTAGAAAGGGGACACAACTTCCTATATGTTTGTTATAACAATGAAGGTTATCAGAACACAGGGTATCAAAAATCATCTGCAACTCCTATTGGAGCATACACAAAAACAACTCCAGTTGGAAAGGCAAAGGTAGGTAAGCAAGAGCCTAGAAAAGACTTGACTATGATAATGGCTACTCATGGAATTCCTTACGTGGCACAGGCTTCACCGCATATATTTAGAGATATAACTAAAAAGGTTAAAAAAGCTATGACATTTAAGGGACCTAAATTTATAAATGTGTTAGAGCCTTGCACACTTTCATGGAGATTTTCTCCTGAAGATACAATGAGACTGGCAAAACTGGCAGTTGAAACGTTATACTGGCCAGTTTACGAGGTTATAAATGGTAGATATTGGAAAGTTAATATTAAACCTAAAAGAGTTAAACCAATAGAGGAATACATTGCTGCACAACCTAGATGGAAACATGTCCTAAAATATCCTGAGATTGTAGAAAGAATACAGAAAGAAGTTGAAGAGAAATGGAACTTATTACTCCATTTAGAGGAGATGTCTAAAAAATTAGCTGAAGATGAAGGAATAGATTACGAAGAGTTATTCAAAGTTCCTGAAGATAAAAAATAATATTCTTTTCCTTCCATCTTTTTTTCTTTATATTTTTTTTCATATATCCTTTTATAAAGAGTTTTTATATTGGCAGAGAAGGATAAACCGCAAAAAATAATATATCAGTCTTGGATATACTATTGGGTATATATATTTCTTTTAATTTTAATACCTTTTACCAGTATAAATGTTATTATATTTGCAACAGCTGTATATCATCTGTCCTTTGAAATTTCACTTTTAATATTTATAGTGTCAATAATTTTTTCAATAATCATATATGTATATATGTGGATAAACAGGTCTTCACATAAGATATATATATATGGAGAGAAAATTGTATATGAGATAGGATTTTTAAATAAAAAGTATAAGGAGATAAAGAAAAAGGACATAAGAGCGGTAGAGGTTGACCAACCACTTATTCACAGAATTCTAAATATAGGAACATTGAAGTTTGCCACTGCAGGAACTACAGGATATGAGATAATCTTTGAAGGCGTTAAAAGTCCACATAAAGTAAAGAAAGATATTGAAAAATCTGCAAAGGAGTTAAAGAAACTAGAGGAGAAGAAGAAAAAAGAAAAAGAGAAGAAAAAATTGGAAGTTGAAAAAGTTAGGAAAAGAAAGTTGAAGAAAACTTTAAGATTTGTAAAGAAGGTTAATAAAAAACCTAAAGAAGAAGATGATGAAGAGAAAACTCAAGTTAAAATATTTTTAAAAGTTTACAAATAGAGGTTGCAAATGGAGTTATTAAAAGATGCAGAAAATTATTTAATGCCTAATTACTCTAGACTTAATATATTTTTTGAAAGAGGAGAAGGAGTTTATCTTTATGATGCTGAAGGAAAAAAGTATTTAGATATGTTGGCAGGGATAGCGGTAAACACTTTAGGTTATAATCATCCTAAACTTACTGAAGCTATATGTGAACAAGCGAAAAATATAATTCATATATCTAACCTTTTCCAAATAAAACCGCAGATAGAAGTTGCAAAGATACTTTCTGAAAACTCAATTAATGGAAAACTATTTTTCTGTAATAGTGGAGCAGAGGCAAATGAGGCGGCTATAAAACTTGCCAGAAAGTATTTTCATAGTAAAGGATTAAATAAGTATGAGTTTATTTCATTTAAAAACTCCTTTCATGGAAGGACACTTGCAACATTAACAGCTACAGGACAGCCAAAATATCAGGAAGGTTTTAAACCTTTACCGGAAGGTTTTAAGTATGCTGAGCTGAATGATATAAACTCTGTGAAAGAGTTGATTACAGATAAAACAGCAGGAATAATTTTAGAAATTATACAGGGAGAAGGTGGAATAAATCCTGTTGAAGATAACTTTTTAAAAGAGCTTTATCAGTTAACCAGAGAAAAAGATATATTACTTATTGTTGATGAAGTTCAAACTGGAATTGGAAGGACAGGGAAACTATTTGCATATCAACACTTTGATATAGAACCAGATATAATAACATTAGCTAAAGGATTAGGTGGGGGTGTTCCGATAGGAGCAGTTATAGCGAAGGAAGAAATAGGGAATTCCTTTACTTCAGGTAGTCATGGTTCAACATTTGGAGGGAACTATTTAGCAACAGTTACAGCTAAATCTGTTTTAGAGGAAATACTTAAAGATGGATTTTTAGAGGAAGTTAGGGAAAAAGGAGAGTTTCTAAAAGATTTATTGTCAGAGTTAGGTTTTAAACCTAGAGGATTAGGTTTAATGATAGGAATAACTATACCTGAAAATATTAAAGCTATAGATGTAATGAAACTCTGTTTAAATGAAGGTTTAATTGTTGGAGTAGCTGGAAATAACAGCTTAAGATTTACTCCACCTCTAATAATAGAGAAAGATGAAATAAAAGAAGGGATACAAATTTTAAAAAAAGTTTTAACTAAGCTAAAAGTTATTTAAAATAATAAAAAATTTTCTGTGAGGTGAGTTAATGTTAATAAAATTCTTTATTAAACCAAGGAAGGGAGTTTTAGACCCACAAGGTAGAGCGGTAGCTGAAAATCTAAAGTCTTTAGGATTTAATGCTGTTAAAGATGTAAAGGTTGGTAAGTATATAGAAGTTTATGTAGATGAAACAGATAAAGAGAAAGCTATAGCTTTAGCGAAGGATATGGCAAAGAAGGCTTTAGTTAATGAGATTATAGAGGACTATGATTTTGAGATAGTTGAATAAAAAAGAGGTTATATAAATGCAGTTAATATATACAGATAAAGCTCCTAAACCAATAGGAGCATATTCACAGGCAGTTAAATATGCTGGTTTTGTTTTTGTATCTGGACAGATAGCGATAGACCCAAAGACAAATGAGTTTGTTAATGGGACAGTTGAAGAACAGACAAAAATTGTGATGGAAAATATTAAGGTAATATTAGAAGAAGCAGGTTTAGATTTAAGCTGTGTAATAAAAACAACTATATACTTAAAGAATATAAATGATTTTCCGTTAGTTAATAAAGTTTATGGAGAGTATTTTAAGGAACATAAACCTGCTAGGGCAACTGTTGAAGTTAGTAATCTTCCTAAAAACGCTTTAGTTGAAATAGAAGTTATAGCGGGGGAAAAATTATTTTAAGGGTTGGTTGGATTAATTTTATAAATACCCTTCCTTTTGATTTTGAGCTATTTAACAGTTATCAAGATATAAAAAAGATTTATGGAACCCCCGCTGAGATAAACAAACTTTTAAATCAATGTAAAGTAGATATAGGATTAGTATCATCTGCAGAGTATATAGAAAATTTTGAAAAATATTTAATCTTACCTAACCTTTCTATAAGCTCATTTAAAAAGGTATATTCAGTTGGTATCTTTTCCAATAAACCTTTAGAAGATGAAAATATTATATACCTGTCCCGTAAGTCAAAAACATCTAGATTACTTACAAAGGTATTAGTCAAATTAGTCTTTAATAAAGATATAGAGTATAGGGATTTAGAAGAGTATAAAGATATAGATAAAAAAACTGTTCTACTTATTGGGGATAATGCTTTAAAGTTCAGTAAGAAATTTAAATATATATACGATTTGTCAGAGTTATGGTATAGAAAAACAAATTTACCTTTCGTATTTGCATTATGGTGTGTAAATAGGGAATTCTATGAAAAAAACAAAAAGGAAATACTTTTTTTCTATAAACTCTTAAAGGAAACAAAGGAAAAGTTTTTCAAAGATATAAACACACTTATCAAACCAATAGATGATATCCCAAAAGAGTATATAAAGTTTTACTTAAAAAATTTAGATTATGCTTTAACTGACAAACATATAAAAAGCCTTAAATTATTCAGTGAATATTTATTACAATTAGGTATTATAAAAGATAAACCAGAATTTAGCTTTATAGAGGTTTAGAAGGATGAGATTGGGAGTTAATATTGACCATATAGCAACGTTAAGAGAAGCTAGAAAAACATTTGAACCAGACCCAATAAAAGGAGCATTAATTGTCAGAGACGCAGGGGCAGACCAGATAACATTTCATTTAAGGGAAGACAGAAGACATATACAGGATGAAGATGTTTACAAATTAAGGACGGTAATAAAAGAAATCCCTTTAAATATGGAAATGGCTCCAACTGAAGAAATGAAGAGAATAGCTTTAGATGTAAAACCTGAAAGAATAACTTTAGTTCCAGAAAAGAGGGAAGAAATTACAACTGAAGGGGGATTAGATGTAGTTTCAATTAAGGATTATTTAGAGGAGTATATAAAAGATATAAAAAAGGCAGGAATAAAGGTTGCTCTGTTTATAGACCCAGAAGAAAAACAGATAGATGCAAGTTTAGATGTTGGAGCTGACGCTATAGAACTTCATACCGGTGAGTATGCAAATAGTAAAACAGATACAGAAAGAAAAAAACAGTTAGATAGAATAGAGAGGACTGCCAAATATGGTAAATCTATCGGCTTAAATGTTTTTGCAGGTCATGGATTAACTTATACAAATGTTCAACCTGTTGCAAAAATAAGAGAGATAGAGGAGTTAAATATCGGTCATTCTATTATTGCAAACTCTGTTTTTTGGGGATTAGAGGAAGCAGTAAGAAAAATGAAAAGGCTGATTTTGGAAGCTAGAGGAGAGTTTTAAAGTTATGGATTATATACAAATTATTTAGAATAAGTATAAAGAGAAAGATTTTAGAGATGGTTTTATCAGCTTTCTTTGTGGCAAGTGTATCATTTGGATTTGGTAAGCTTATGCAGTATTTCTTCGGAGTGGAGGTTGGGGATTAAATGATAACTATAGATTTCTCAAATATACTAAATGATAACTTAGGTAGCAATGAAGGATTAAATCTTCAAAATTTGAAAAATTTACAAAATCAAGCTAACAACTTTATAGAACAGATACGAGATAAAAGATATAAAGAGTATAAATTTTTAGATGTTATATATAATTCTGTGGATGAGTATATAAAAACTGCTAACTATATAAAATCAAAATTTAAATACTTTGTTTTAATTGGTATAGGTGGCTCATCCCTTGGAATGGAGATGTTAGCCCAAAGTCTTCTAGATTACTATTATAACTATAAAGGTGATATTAAGTTTTTCATTTTAGACAATATAGACCCTGATAAAGTAAGCCATACATTGAAAAACATAGATATAAAAGAAACTGTTTTTTATGTTGTATCTAAATCTGGAAAGACTATAGAAACTTTAGTTAACTTTAGTATAGTTTTTAAAATGGTTAAAGACTTATTTTCTCATAACTGGCAAGAGCACTTTATTTTTGCAACGGAGGATAATAACAATTTTTTAAACAGATTTGGGAAGAAAAATAATATAAAAATATTTAATATTCCAAAAGATGTAGGTGGAAGATTTTCTGTTTTAACTTCCGTAGGCTTGTTTCCTGCCTCTGTGTTGGGAATAGATATAGAAGAACTACTTAACGGTGCAAGGTATATAGATAAAAAATTTATAACTGAGAAAAACATATTAAAAAATCCTTTTCTTCTTCTAGGCTCCATATACTTTTTATTGGATACATTAAAACAGAAAAATATTCTAGTAATGATGCCTTACAGTGATAAATTAAGTTCTTTCGTTTCTTGGTTTAGACAGCTTTGGGCGGAAAGTCTCGGAAAGGAAAATATGGGACAGACACCTGTTAAATCTTTGGGAACATTAGACCAACATTCCCAATTTCAACTTTATATGGACGGAAAGAGAGATAAAATTATCACATTTATAAATATTTTAAATAGAGAAACAGATATAGAAATTCCTGAAAATCTACCAGAAGGTTTGGAAATACTAAATAAACACTCTTTAAATCAGATTTTACATAAAGAGTATTTAGGAATAAAGAATGCTTTAAAGTCTAGAGGGGTTCCAAACTTATCTATAAATTTAGATGAACTTACTCCTTATAATATGGGGAAGTTAATTATTACATTTGAATTAGCTACAGCTTTTGCTGGTTATCTATATGGAATAAATCCTTTTAATCAGCCTGCAGTAGAAATTGGAAAGCAGAACATATATAAACTTTTAAGGGAAGAAGGTTATTCATTAATTGATAATAAAGAAACTACACTATATTTTTAAAAGAAAAAATTTAAAAAGGTAAGATGCTTAAAGTTATTTCTAGGGATATCTTAATTTTTATACTTTTGTTAATCTCATTTTCATTTGGTAAAGAGCTAATAATAGAGAGTAATTATCCTTTACCTCATAATAACCTTAAAGATATTTATAGAGAAACTCAAAATATACATTTAATAAAAAAAATATTAGAAAATAGTGGTGATTTTGATGATGTAGAAGTAATATCAGACAATAGGATAAAAGTTAAAAGGAAGCTTTTATTAAAGACAGTTCGTATAAAAGGTAACTTCTCTGTATGGAGAAGGGATATTCTGTCTTCAGCAGGATTGATTGAAAATTATCCAATTAGATTAGATGAAATATATATGATACCTATAAGGATTAAACATTTTTATATAGAAAAAGGTTTTCCATTTGTTAAAGTAAAAATGAAAACTAAAATAGATAAAAATTTAGGAATAGTTAAGATTTGGATTGATATAGATGAAAACTATCAGTATGAAGTTGAGAAACTCAACCTTATTTCTGATAGCTTTTTACCTGAAGATTTAAAGAAAAAACTGATAAAAATTTCTCAATTGGAAGAGGAAAAATTCAGTTATTCTAAGATAGATGACGCTATTGATAGTATAGAGAGACATTTAAGGAAATTAAACTATTTTGACACAGTGGTCTATTTTTTAAGTTTAGAGCAATTAAAAACTTATCCTATGCCATTTAATATTATTTTTAAAAATCCTCTAAAAGTTAATTTATATGTAGATACAGGAACAAAGTATATCTTTAAATTTAAAGGTTGTAATGAAGAAGAACAAAAAAAGTTTTTATATTTTGTTGATTTTTTTGAGGAAGGTTTTAGTAAATTCCTTTTAGAACAGTTAAAAATTAAAATACAGAACTATTACAAAAGTAAGAACTATTTTGATGCTAAAGTTAATTATAAACTAGAAAAAGATATAAAGAATAATAGGATTTTCATTATTTTTAGTATAGATAAAGGTAAAAGATATAGAATAGGGAAAATCGATATAAAAACAGATACAGAAGAACTGAAAGATTTCATTAAAGAAATAGATATAGATAAGTTTACTTTAGATAAACTTTATAGATATTTAGAACAACTGAAGGATAATCTAATAAAGGAAGGTTATCTTAATGTTAAGTCAAATATAACAGTCAACGAAAACAGAGAACAAAAAATTTTTGATATTAGTATTTCTTTCTTTAAAGATAAAAAGATTATTCTGGAAAAGATAGTTATAAAAAATATTCCAGATTTTAAAGTTGGGATAGACACTCCTAAAGTTTATAACTTTGCAGAATTACAAGAATTATTAATGGAAATAAAAGATTATATTAAAGGGAAAGGTTATTTAGATGGCGATGTTTATTTAGATACAATTCCTAAAGTTAAAGATGATACAGTATACATTACCGCCGTATATCAAGGTAAGTTAGGGGAAAGGTATAAAAAGTATAAATCTGCCGTCTATGGAACATACCACCTGATGCCAAAGTATGTTGCCAGAAATTTAGATGAAGATTACAAATATTTTTCTCAAGAGTTAGAGGATAACAATATAAACTATTTGTATGAAACCTATCTTTTTAATTCTGTTTCTAACTACAATTCTGTAGATAGGAATAAAAAAAGAGTATTAGAAAGCTATTACATTAGAGAGGATAAAAGGGGACTATTTCAAGTATCTGTTGCTTATAACACAGAAGAAGAGTTAAAAATTTCCGGATTATTAACCCTAAAGAATATGTTTAATTTTGGTTTAGAAGCAACTGGGTATGTAAACTTTTCAACTAGAAGAATTCTTTCAAGGATTTCTTTTGGTAGTAGACTTCTCCCATATAAAATTTCAGCATTTACAAGTTTCTATAAAGATTATCAATATAGAAGATTATTTGATAAAGATATAGAAGGTTATGGGATTTCTGGAGAAAGATATATAAACAAATGGGTAAAGAGAAGATTAAGTATTGAAAGAAACTATATTCAGGTTAAAAACACAGATATAAATTTAGGTAAATACGATAAATACTTCATAACAAAGATAAGATATACAGTTATTGATAATCACAAAAATTCAAAAATTTTTCCTACTGGTGGTTATTACTTTACTGGTAGTTTATCTAAATACTTTGAAAATTTATCATACTTCAAATTAGACGCATACTTTCGTTATTACCACTCTATATTTAAAAGAGTTGTATGGACACAGGCTTTAAATGTAGGTTATATCTGGGAAAATAT
>QNZC01000059.1 GCA_003978565.1 Persephonella sp.
GAGTTAGATGAAGATACAGCTTACAACTTTTTCTTGGAAAATCATATTGCAGATACTCCAGTAATAAGTAAGACATTTGCTCTTGTTTATGGAGATGAAATAGTAAGTGCCATATCTGTTGGAAAAGCCCGTTTTGGATTAAATGGATACGAGATTTATAGATTTACAAATAAAAATGGAATAACTACAGTTGGAGGATTTGGAAAGTTATTAAAATATGCTGTAAGTAGTTTAAAAGTGAAAGTATTGTTTTCTTATGTAGACCTTAGAATTTTTGACGGAAAAGGTTTTGAAAATTTAGGATTTGAGTTAGTTAAAATAACTAAACCAGACTATTTTTATACAAAGGATTTTATAAATCTTATTCCTAGGGAAAGGTTTATGAAACAAAAAACAGGAGTAAATGAAAGAGAATATGTAGAAAAATATGGTTATAAAAAGATATTTGGTGTTGGACATGCTTTATATAAAAAGGAATTTTAATTAAAAAAATTAAACCAATTTATCAATATCCTCCTTTGAATGTTTGAAAGAAACAGTTATTCTTAATCTAGAAGTTCCCTTTGGGACAGTAGGCGGTCTTATAGCCTGAATAAAAACAGAATGTTTATAGAGCTTATCCCTCAAATCTAAAGCCCTCTTTTCATCACCAAGAATATATGTGATTATAGGCGTTCCAAAATACCTTATATCAATTCCTATCCCCTTTAACCCATTAACCAAATATTCAACATTCTCAAAAAGTTTTCTTACTCTAAATTTTTCATTCTCAATTTTCTTTAGATTTTCCAGAGATATAAAATTCTGTATTGGAGATAGAGCAGTGGAAAAAATAGCAGTTCTAACCTTGTTTATTAAAAACTCAACTACATACTTACAACCACAAACAAAAGCCCCATAACTGCCAACTGCCTTTGATAAAGTCCCTATCTGAATAATATTTTCAGTAGGTTTTATATTATAATGAGCTAACGAGCCATAACCTTCCCCTAAAACCCCTGTGCCATGAGCATCATCTATAATCAAGATAGCATTATACTTATCAGCCAGAAATTTTAAATTAGGTAAATCGGCTATATCCCCCTCCATACTGAAAACACCATCTGTGATGATAAATCTAAATCTACTGTTATCCTTTTTTAACAACTCCTCCAAGTGATTTAAATCCCTATGTTTGTATATATACCTTTTAGCTTTGGAAAGTCGGACACCATCTATTATAGAAGCGTGGTTAAGCTCATCACTGAATATAGCATCCTTTTCACCTGCTAACGCAGACATTACCCCAACATTAGCTAAATAACCACTCCCAACAACAAAACAGCTTTCACTATTTTTAAATTTAGCTAAATACTCCTCTAACTCTCTTTGAATATCTAAATAACCAGAAATGAATGGAGAAGCTCCACTACCAAGAGATAAATTTCCTAAAAAATTTTTTAATTTTTCCTTTGTTTCTTTACAGTCCTTTAATCCTAAATAATCATTTGATGAAAAATCGATAATATTTCTATTTAAAACTTTCCTCTCTCTGTAAAGAGAGTTTTTCTTTAAAATTTTAATTTCAATCTGTATAAAATCTTTAAAATTCATCTATCTTGATTTAACTTCTACTTCTTCATCTCTATCATCTTTTTCTATAATTCCGTAGAATATTTCAGATATAAACTGTTCTGGGTCGTCTACTATATTTCCCTTTTTCCCATCTAAAAGATATGCAAAAACCTTTGCCTGTATCAATCCTATAAATAACATTGCCGTCCCTTCAGGGTCTATACTCTTTCGTATTACTCCCTCACTTTGACCTTCCCTTATTAAATCTCCAACTTTTCTTTTATAGGTTTCTATGAATTCCTTTAATATTCTGTAAAATTTTTTATCGTCTGACCTTAAAAACTCAAAACATAAAACAGGGACAGCTCCCTTCGTTTCCTCTAAAACACTTATATGTGTTTTTAAAATCTGGTATAACCTTTCCTTAATTGACTTTTCTGTTTTCTCTGCCTCATCGGCACTTCTAGAGCATCTAGAAACATACCTCTCTATTATCTCAAAAATAATATCATCCATTGACCTAAAGTGTTTAAATATGGCTGCATCTGTTATACCTAACCTGTCAGCTACATTTCTAGCAGTAAACTTTTTTAATCCCTCATTTACTATAATGTCAGCACTTACCCTTAATATTTTTTCTTTTGTTGGTAGTTGCTCAAAATTTTTAACATTAACCATATTTATCTCCTTCCTCAGAAAATTTTATTATTTTACAAAATTGTTCTAAAGGTATACTTGCACCAGCGGCATTTTTATGTCCACCACCACCGAGTATTTTGGCTAAATCTAATGCGGAAGGACTTTGCCCTTCTACACTTCTAAAGCTAAATCTAACCTGATAACCTTTTATATTAAATAAAGCTACTGCCTCACCTAATTTTTCAGCAAGTATATTTCCTATTTCTGATTGAAAGTTTCCTACATTAAAGGCTTTCACTGTAAAATCACCTATTTTTAATAGGGTTTGCTCTGCCCCTTCCACAAAATTATTTATAATATACTCAACAAAATCAGATAAAATCTTTCCTTTCTCAATAATTTCATCTGTGTTATCGTTTTTAATAAAGTTTATAACTTCTTCTGGTTTATCTGCAAATCTATATAGATATAAGTTTGCATATTTAGTTTCGTCTCCATATTCCCATTTCCATAAATCTTTATCTTCTACAAGTTTTACAATTTTAGGTATATTATCTTCACCGTATAAATACTTCCAAGTTAAAGATGCCCCTGAACTGTTATTATCAAATACAAATTTGAAGTTTTTAAACTCCTTTTCAAACTTTTTTAACTTGTCTTTAACTCCAATATGGTGGTCTATATTTATAACTTCTTTAGCTCTTTTTAAAACTTCTTTTAATTCTTCATCTCTTAAAGAGAAATCTGTTATATAAACGATAGTGTTCTCATCTATTTCATTTAGTATAGGCTCTATATCTTCCTTATCGTATCCGTGTTTTAACGGAAATTCTTTACACTGTGGATATTTAGTCTTTAAAACTGCTACTGAAAATGTTCCATCGGTGCAGTTTTTATGATAAATACATACTATTTTCCCGTTCATGTTATCCATTTTATTTTCCTCAGTTAGAAAAAACTAACTCCATTTTAAATTTATTTTATATTAAAAAATTTTTTAAGCAAATATTATGAAGATGGAGCTAGTAGAATACTATAATATTATAATAACCGAAATTACCCAACATATGCAATCCAATAGATAATTTTTTTTGAAAACAGAATAATAGTCTAGAGGAGAATTTGCTATCAATAATAATCTTCTTTTATTGATTTATAATAAATTGTAAAAATTTTTATATATTGGTGTAAAGGAGGTTTTTATGGAATATATATATTTTGAAGGGAAAATCGTTCCTGAAGAGGAAGCAAAAATAAGTGTTAAAACTAACTCGCTTCACTATGGAACAGCAATATTCGAAGGGATAAGGGCTTACTATGATAAAGATACAGACAAAATGTATGGACTATTTTTTAAAGAGCATTATCAAAGGTTATTTCAAAATATGAAAGTATTAAATATGGAAATTGAGGAAAGTATAGATGAGCTTATAGAGATAACTAAAGAGCTTGTAAGAAAAAATAATATAAAAAGTGATATTTATATAAGACCGTTAGTTTACTTTTCAGATTTAAAAATAAGCCCAAAACTTATAGGATATAATGCTAAAATTACTATCTATACATACCCTTTAGGAGATTACATAGATATTAACAACGGTATAAAGGCTAAAGTTTCCTCTTGGAGAAGATTAAATGATAATATGATACCTCCAAGATTAAAGGTCGCAGGTGCTTACGTTAACAGTGCATTTGCTAAAACGGAAGCTCTCTTAAATGGTGCAGATGAGGCAATCGTTTTAAATGAAAAGGGTTTTGTTTCTGAAGGTTCAGCAGAAAATCTCTTTATTGTTAGAAATGGAAAGTTAATAACTCCACCTGTTTCTGACGATATTTTAGAGGGAATAACAAGAAATGCAGTTAAAACAATATCCGAAGATTTAGGATATGAGGTTGAGGAGAGACACATTACTAGAACAGAGCTTTACGTAGCTGATGAAGTTTTCTTCTGTGGAACAGGGGCTCAAATATCACCTGTTGTTGAGATAGACCATGTTAAGATTGGAGATGGAAAGCCGGGAGCTATAACAAAGAAAATACAGGAAGTTTACTTTAATGCGGTAAGGGGAAAAATTCCAAAGTATAGACATTGGATAATAGAGATATAACATTATGGAACTTTCTAAAAGAGTTTATAGAGAGTTAAAGAGAGAGTTTAAAAATATAAAAAAGGAAAGTGTAGTTTTAGAGGATTATCTGATAAAAGATAGCTACATTAAGCTAAATAATAACAAACTTAAAGCCTTTCCCCTTTCCCTTGGTTTTAAAGAAAATAAAAAGATTTCAGGGGAAATTATAACTATTCCATCTCTCAATGGAGATATTCTTTTAAATTCAGACAGGTTAAAAGGAAAAATTTTATATATTAAAGAGATAAATAAGCATATATATTTTAAATACCTGTTTCTGATAAAGCCCCTTGCTGTAATAACCAACTCACACTTTGGAAGAAAAGTCTATTCATCTAAATTTCCAATTTTAAGTATTTACAGTTTTTTAAATAATGTTCATTCTATTGAGATTAATCTAGATATAGAGAAAAAAAAGTATAAATCACAGAGTATCTTTATAGATTTTGGTATAGGTGGGAATGTAATAATTGTGCTATTCCCATTTGATAGTCGTTTTCAGAAATTTGACAATTTAGATTTTTACGGAAGTTTCAAACTTTTTTATTATCTTCTTAAGAGATTTAAAAATTTTAGCTCAAACATTTACAGGATTAGATTTTTAGCAATTGATTTTAAATACACAAATTATTTTCCTCTGTATGAACATATAAAAAAATTAGAAAATGTGATAGCTATCTATAATGTGGAAAATAGCGGACTAGGAAATGAAAAACTTATCATCAAAACTTATAAGTATATTATAGACAAAACCCATTATAATAAAATACTGAAGATTTTTAAGGAAAATAAAAAAAATATAACTTCTGCTAAATCAGAGGAGTTTGTAAAATTTCCAGTTGATAAGCCTATAATATGGTTTAATTCACAGCCAAATATGAATTTATACAAACTTGATAAAAATTTTTTAACGGATAGGTTTATTTTAGAAGTATCACAGGATATATTTGAAATAATAAAAAATTCTTATGAAGAGATAGGATTAGATGTTTAAATTAAATTATTCAGTTTTAGTAAGAGTTTTTATAGTTTTAGGAATAGCTATAGCAATATACTTTGGAAATATAGAGTATGGAAAGCCACTAATATTAATGTCTTTAGTTTATCTATTTCTCTACTTTATCATCTTTGATTATGAAGAAAAAAATTGGCTTAAGTATATATTTTTAATAATTGATATGCTTTTTATAACATTAATGATATATCTTACAGGTTTTCCATATCTATCTGTTTTTATAATTCCTATAATTTCAGATTTTATAAATGATAAAAAGGAGATAATATTTTTTTCTTTAGCTTCACTTATACCAATAGGGATGTCTCTATATATATCAAATTTTACAGATTTTCTATTTATTCCATTAATACTAGGTGGTATATCAGGAGCCTTAAAATTAAAGGTTTTACTAAATAAAAAGGAAAAGGAAATAAAAAGGTTAAAGGAAGATGCAGAAGAGATATACATTCAAAATATAAAGCTTCAGGATAAATTGGAAGAAAATAAAAAAATTTTAGAGACTATTAGACTTTTGAAAAGTTTACAGAAAGGGGAAATATCTTTAAAACAGTTTATCTATATTCTTAAAGAGATAATTGAAGCTGATGATATAGTATTTTTTGATTATATAAATGCAAAGTGTATAAGCACAGATAGAAGCAAGTGTGATAAATCTGTTCTTAAGTATATAAAGGAAAATCCTCAAGTTTTTACTAAAGGTGTTATCAATGAAAAATTTGATAGTGAGTATGTTGTTTCTGTTGTCTTAGAGAAGGAAGAAAATATAACAGGTGTTTTATTTGTTATCTTTAAATTTAAACCAAAGGATAACAAACTAGTTTACAAATTAATTATTGATTACTTTAAGATAATTTAGAAAATTCATTTAGATTTTATAAACTTTCCTTTTTCTAGATTATTATCATCATTAATTACTCCTGAAGGTTTCCCCTATTTTACTTTTTCCCAGACTACACTTTTAACATTTTTTTCTTTATCATCAAAAATTATTCCAACGATATAAATCTCTTTACTGTCTAAATATTTTTGATAATACTTTCTATCTTTTATCTGTTCTAATGCTTTTTCTTCAGAAACTTTAAATTCAAAAATATAGGTTTTATCTTCTAGTTTTACTGTTAAATCTATCCTTCCACTGTTAGTTATATCCTCTGGTATTACATCTAATCCTAGTCCTGCCATATACATATATAACACAACTACATAATAGTTCTCATATTTATACATCTTATTTTTTGTAAAGTAATGATATGGAACTGATGAGTATATACTTCTTAATACTTCCTCAAGTTTTTCTAAATTACCCTCATATAAGACTGTATAAAGCTTATCCTGACTTGTTTCCTTTATATAAATATCATCAGTAAGATAGTCTAATAAAAAATCGTTAAAGCTACTTCTAACTTCTAAATTTGGAAATGTAAGAATATATTTATTTATTCTTCCAACTTTCTTCTTTTTCTTTATCGTTAGATAGCCAGTTTGAAATAGTAAGCTTTCTAGTTTTATTTTTGTAATGTCAAAGCTATCTAAAATACTTTCTCCAACTTCTAAATTTTCAAATTTTATAACGTCATAATTTCTTTTCTCTAATAGTTTAATTAAAAATGTAGGTGTAGCCGTTTTAAACCAGTAATTATTAAATTCCAGCCCACTATCTATAAACAGCAATATATCAAAAGGATTGTAAACTTTTTCTTTCCCTAAAAAGTTATATCCGTTATACCATTCCCTTACTTCTTCTAAATCTGCCCCTTCTAAATGCTCTTTGAACTCATTTAATAAGTTATTATGTGTGTATCCACAGATTTTGTAATATTTTGGATTTAGAGATATATCAACCAGATTATTTAACCCACTGAATATTGATACTTTAGAGAATTTACTAACCCCTGTTAAAAATGCAAATCTAACATAGGCATCACTATCTTTTATTACTGTGTAAAAACCTCTTAAAAACTCTCTGTTTTGTTTCGCTATCTCTATATCTTCTATATTGTCAATTATCGGTTTATCGTATTCATCTATAAGTATTACTACCTTTTTATTATATTTCTCGTATGTTTTTCTTATTAACTCTGCAAAGCAGGAGCTAGGTTCAGTTTGTTCCTCACAATAAACATCTAATTTTTTTTGATTTTCCCTTAATATAGTTAATGCTACCTTTTTAGTGCTATCTAAAGTTTTAAAATAACCAGCCCAGCTAATTTTTATAACAGGATGTGGTTCAAAATCGTATTTGTCGTATATGTATAATCCTTTAAATAGCTCCTTATTCCCTTCAAAAACTTCTTTCAATGTGTCTAGAAATAAACTTTTTCCAAATCTACGAGGACGGGATAGGAAAACATATTCGTAGCTTTGTATAAGGTCTAGAATTTCTTTTGTTTTATCTACATAAATATAATTTTCTTCTCTTATCTTTTTAAATGTTGATATTCCTATCGGTAGTTTTTTCAATTTTATTAAACCTCTTCAATGGGTATTTTATTTAAAAATTGCTAAAAAAATGTTTCATTAAGATTTTATTTATATAGAGTATTTACTGTTATATTCATTTTCATCGTATAAGCCTATTCTACTTAATTTACATAATTAATTATTATAAATTTAAGTTATAATTTCTTAGACAAAAAAGGTAAATTATAAACCATGAGAGTTGAACTTTTAGCTAAAGCCCAAAATTTAAAAGAGGAAATTTCAACTATTAGAGATAGACTAGGGAAAGATATAGATTTTAACGAAGTTAATAAAAGATGGTATTCCTATCAACCATCACCGAAGTATGTTTCTGCAGTAGCAGAGGACGGCTCGTTTAATAAAAAGTATTATTTAGGTTTTCATCTTTATGCAGTGTCAGGATTTGCAAATCTCTACATAGAGGAAAATGGGAAAGGTAAATTTATAGATGAATTTATTGGAGATATTAATATATCAGTTATAAAGAGTAGTAATTTTACAGATACATACTTTAGAAATCTTATGTTTTTAGCTGAACTTAAGGCATTAATAAATCTTGCTGAAAAGGAAAAGCCAGACCTTTTAATATTAGATGGAACTTTAAGCGGTAGATATATAACTATCCTACCAAAATCTAACTGGTTTATATCAGAGGAATTTAATGGAGAATTAATAAAAATGGCTTTATCTTTTTCTTCTGATTTAAAAGAAGGTTTAAATAACAGAGAGCCATTAAGTTTTAATAAGGATTTTCATAGAGAAGTAAGAGATAGATTAATCTCAAAGTTTGGTAGATTAAAAGGAGATAGAAAGGATATTTTAGAGGCAGTTTTATCTAAAATTGCATTCTTTGAGTATATACTACTTTTACATAAACTCTTTAAAGGTTTAGATTGGAACCCTTTAGTCATAGGTATTGCTAAAACTTCAACTTTAACTGAAATATTTAATGGTTCAATGCCTGATATAAAGATATTTTCCTCATATATCCAATATTCAGGATATTCTTTAAAAAAGATATTACCTAAAGATATTTGGGATTTTTCTGAAAGGTATAAATTTATAAAAGAAGAATTAGGTATAGATGTGGAGAGAGAATTTGATATTAATTTTGAAGATATATTTATTGATTACTTCTATGGAAAACTTAAAGATGGAAAAGATATTCTACTGATAGAGCTTTACGAAAATCCAGAATTTACAGAAAACTACTCTCCAGAATATATACTTGATGTTTTAAGTTATTACACAGTTGGAAATTATCCATTTTTATTAACTAGAGCAGA
>QNZC01000011.1 GCA_003978565.1 Persephonella sp.
AGTTTTTATTAAAAGAACCTTCTTTGAAAAAGATATTCCACTGTCTTTTGGCAATATATTTAGCTGTTTTTCTGTATTCTGTGAGAATTTGTTTTATTGTTTGGATTTTTCCTTTATTTATATTGGGTTTGTGTTTATATGCTCTAATCGGCATTTTCTAATTCCTGTTTTAAATCTGTTCCAAGCTGTTTTGTATGTTATTCCGTATTTTTTAGCATAATCGGATAGTTTCATAGGCATAAATTATAATGTCTTTAATGGAAATTTCAAAGATTGTTTTCTATGTTTTTCTATAAAATCTGTGATTAGTACTATATAAATACAAAATATTATTTAATTTAGCTTAAAACATTAAAAAAAGAAAAAACAAAGAAATTAGATTTTTATATTTTCTAACTCCTGTAGAGAGTAAACTTTATACTTTTTATTTTTATAGGATTTTATAGCTTCTATAGACGCTTTAGCTCCTCTAACTGTTGTGAAGTAAGGAACTTTATGCTCTACAGCCGCTCTTCTTATATGGTAAGCATCTGAACGTTCTCTCTTTCCAGATGGAGTGTTAATAATTAAATGGATATTATTGTTTTTGATTTCATCAACAATGTTAGGTCTCTGTTCTGATAACTTCCTAACTTCTTTAGAGTTAACTCCATACTTTTGTAAAAATTTATGTGTTCCCTCCGTTGCATATATATTAAATCCTAACTCAATTAACTCCTTGGCCAAATCTACTATATGAGGTTTATCTTTATCTACTACAGATATAAAAACATTTCCCTTGTCTGGTAGTATGGAACCTGTTCCTGCCTGTGCCTTCCAATAAGCCATTCCAAAATCTTCATCTATTCCCATTACCTCACCTGTAGATTTCATCTCAGGTCCAAGAAGTGGGTCAACTTCAGGAAATCTGTTCCAAGGGAAAACAACCTCTTTAACTGAATAAACGTTAAAATTTTTAGAATGAAAATCTGTTGCTGGATGTCTGTCAGTTATTTTAAACACATTAGGGACTAATTCCCTTAACTTTTTGCCCACTATAATCTTTGAAGCTAACTTTGCTAAAGGATAACCTATAGCTTTACTTACAAATGGAACTGTTCTTGAAGCTCTAGGGTTAACTTCAATTATATAAATTTCATTATTCTTTATTGCATACTGAATATTTATTAAACCTTTAACATTTAAAGCTTTAGCCAGCTTCCTAGTCTGTTCTTTTACTTCGTAAAGTATTTCTTCATCTAAAGTGTAAGGGGGAATACATGTGGCACTATCACCTGAGTGTATTCCAGCCTCCTCTATATGCTCCATTATAGCCCCTACCAATACATCTTCTCCATCTGATACCGCATCAACATCAAGCTCTATCGCATTATCTAGAAATCTGTCTATTAAAAGTGGTTTATCTTCAGAAACATAAACAGCCTCTTCTATATACTCTAAAAGCTCTGACATATCATAGACTAGTCTCATTGCCCTACCACCTAAAACATAGGAAGGTCGGACTAATAAAGGAAAGCCTAGTGTTCCAGCTATGTTTATTGCTTCCTCTTTAGAGTGGGCTATGGCACTTTCTGGCTGTTTTAAACCTAACTTAATAACAAGCTCCCTGAATTTCTTTCTATCTTCTGCAATATCTATACTTTCTGGGGAAGTTCCAAGAATATTTACACCTGCATTTTGTAAAGGAACGGCTAATTTTAATGGAGTTTGTCCTCCAAACTGGACTATCACACCTAAAGGTTTTTCACTCTGGATAATATTTAACACATCTTCATAAACTATAGGCTCAAAGAACAGTTTGTCAGATGTGTCATAATCAGTTGAAACTGTTTCAGGATTACAGTTTATCATTATTGCTTCGTATCCTTCCTCTTTTAAAGCCCAAACACAGTGAACACAGGCATAATCAAACTCTATTCCTTGACCTATTCTGTTTGGTCCACTACCTAATATGATAACTTTACCTTTTTTCTCCATAAAATCCCCCTAACTATTAAATTAAAAAACTGCCTTTAAAATTTTAAATATTTTTAAACAGAATTTCCTTAACTTTTAACATTATCCTTGGTAATTCTTTGAATTACCCTTGCAAATTTCCATTGAAATAGTTTAAATCTATAGCAAACTTGCTTCATAAGAGGTGTAAAGAATGTTTAGATTATTGATTTTTCTATTATTTAGTATTCTTTTCTTTTCCTGTGGTGAGGTTAGTAAGGTAGCGACTGCCTCAAAGGAAAAATTTAATTCTAACGGTGATAAAAAGTTAAGTTTACCTTTAGATAAAAAGGTTTTTATTGGAAAGTGTAATGAGTATTTGATGGAAAACAAGAATGTTAGTGAGTATCTGCTAAACTATCTCTGTAATCAACATTGCGGTTATAGTTGTTTAAATCTTTATCATTTAAGAAAAAGTCAAACTCTACTAAATAGAGCTTTAGAGTATATGAGTAATGAATGTGAAAACAATATTAAAAGCTCATGTTTAATATTAGGTGATTACTTCCTTAAAGATAACAAACCAGATAAAGCTAAAAGCTACTTTATTAAAGGTTGTAATCTAAACAGTGGTGAAGCTTGTTATAAACTGTCTTTAATCAACAAAAGTCCTGTTGATGAGTTCTTGCTCAAATCCTGTAATCTTGGATTTTTTAAAGCCTGTTTTAATTTAGGAGCTTACTATTACAAACAGAAAGATTTTGATAAATCTGTAAAGTTTCTAGAGAAAAGTTGTGAAAAGAACCTTTTAAAAGCCTGTTATCTTTTGTCTAAGATATATCTTAAGGATAAGAAAGATATAGATATGGCTATTCAATACCTAGATAAAAGTTGTAAGTTAAACTCAAGTAGTGCCTGTTTATATATAGGATATATGTATTATTCAGGAAAAGAAGTAAAAAAAGATAAAAATAAAGCTTTAAAATACTTTAAATATGCCTGTGATAACTTAAAATCATCTAAAGGTTGTTCCCTTACGGGTATAATTTATTACAGAAAGAGGGATTATATAAATTCAGTATGTTATCTAAATAGAGGTTGTTCTTTAAAAGATGGGTCAGGATGTTTAAGTTTATCTTTACTTTTAATAAAAGGGGAGATTTTTAATAAAAATCCAAGACTGGCTATGGATTATTTAAAACTTGCAAAGAAGTATGGAGTTGACAGGGATATTTTAAACTATTTATGTAAGTCTGGATTAAAAGCGGCTTGTAAAGAAGAGGAAGAGTAAAAATCTATATTTCTATCCCCTCCTTCTTTAAAAGTTTTTTCATTTGATTTGCTATATTTCTAATCTCCCACTGGGCGTGAATATCTGTTCTTTTCACAATAAAATCCTTTATCCAGCTTAAAGTCCCAGATACTACAATTGTTGTTTTTCTTCCGTGAGGTAATATAAATCTTCCATCTTCCCTCTTTACTTTACATTTATAAACTGCATACTCGTATATAATCTCTGCTAAATTATCAAAATTTATAAGTAAATCTTCCAGTTTGATTGAACTGTCAGAGATAGAGTTTAATTTATTCCTTATAGCTGTTATAATCTTTTCCTTTAAATCTGGTTTAATATCATAAACCACCTCTAGCTCTTCTAATAAGATAGAAAGCATACCTTTTATATATTTTGAAAGCTCTTCGTTTTTTATCTCACAACTGCTCTCTCTTACTGATGGTGGGATAATAAACTGGTTCTCATCTTCCTTAACATATCTTTGACTTCTCTGTGAGTAATTTAATGAGGTATGTCTAACAAGCTGATGTGTGCAAACTCTGGATATACTGTCTATAAAGAATACTGCGTAGCCGTCATACTCTTTTATTAATCCTATTAGTGTTGTGTTTTCTTCTTTTCTTAAAGGCTCTACAGGTATATCATACTCAGCCATCTTTTCAAAAACTTTGAAATACTCCCTTCCATCATACTCTAAAAGGTCTTCCAAATAATGTCTTAATGAAACTCCTATAACCGTTGGATATTTAGGGTTGTAATGGGATTTAAAATGTGTAGCTCCTATTTTTAAAGCTAGGATTTTAGCCTTTTCTGTTTTAGGTAATTTTAAAAACTCTCTATCTAGATATTTGTCAATTATTTCCTCATCTAAATCTGTTAAATCTTTATAGGCGAATGAATGGGCAAATACTGAAAAATGTTTATAATTTCCAAGTTTAGATAAAAATTTAGCCCTGTTCTCTGTGGATACAACTCTAGGGTCATTTAAGAGATAATCAAGTCCACCAGCAGAATAACATGTTCTAGCCCCTAAAGCTGTAAATGGAATACTCTCCTTAAAATCCTCTAAATTAAAAATCTCATTTATAAATATTTTTTTCAATTCTACTTCCTCTTTTTAATTTTTATTGAGATATTTTTATAGAATTTACCTCATTTATGAAATTTCTTAAATCTTTATCCTCTTTCGCTATTTTGTAAGGGTCTATCTTCTTTAGATATTCTGAACCGTCTGTTTTTTTGCTAAATCTTTTGATTATCCCACATATTTTTAGTATTTCTTCTAATTTATCCGAAAATTTCACTTTGCAACCATTTTTATCTTTGTTTAATTCATAATTGTAATTTTCTAATAACTCTTCTAACAGACTATATATATCTTTTTCCTTTATTTCACATTTATTATTTTTTATCCAACTTTTGTCTATACATAGAAATTTCTCTATTTCTGGCTCAATATATAAAAAGATACCTTTTATATTCTTTTCCTTTAAAAATTTCTTAAAATCTTCCAATGATTGCATAAAACTTCTTTCTTTATTATAAAAAAGACAATCTCCATCATCTATTACCAATAGAATTGAATTTTCATGCTCAGAGTATTTTAATCTTTCTTTTAATTTTTTAAATATTTTTTTTCCTGTATCCCCTTCTTCATTTTTATTCTTGTTAATTTTCGGGAGTTTAAATCTTGCAGGAAAAATTCTTCCATATTCTAAATCATTCCTTATCTTCTTTAGAAAATTTTTTAAACCATAAATCTCAGTATAACCTCCTCCATGGGCATAATAAACTTTCAATCTTCCCAACCTCCTACAATTGGGTCTCCCATTCTGTATAAATCTCCTAGTTCATAACCTTCTTCAAATCTATCTTTAAACTTTTCATCAAATTTTAGTTGCCCCACTTTACCATTTTCAAAAACTAGTATATTTACTTCTCCATCTATAAAATCTTCAGTAAATGTGTCTAGTAAGTCTGCAGAGTGGGTGCTTAATATTAGTTGTTTATCGGAGTTATAAAAGTCTCTTCTTAATTTAAGCAACCAAGATGTGTGAAGATTTAGCTCTGGTTCATCAATAAAAACAACTTTAGAATTTTTATCTAAGTATAAAATTGCCAGTAATATTATTATTCTGATTTGTCCATCGGATAGTGAAGACATAGGAAAATCTCTACCATTTAAACGAAGATAAACATGCAAATACCTGTCTACTTGCTGGAACTTAATTTCTACAGGTTGATTAAAATAAGAATTTAATCTATCAAAAAATCCAGCTCCTTCATCTGTATATTTTGTATATATATTATTTATTAGAAATTCTCCTAGATTTTTTAAATTTGGAAGAAGTTTATCGGTTTTTCCTGTAATTTCGAATGGTTTTCTCAACTCTGCTAAATCAATTTCACTCATTGTAAAATGTCTCCAGCTTTCAACATAATCATTTATATCCCTTATAACATCATAAAATTTTGGTATATATTTTTTTTCTCTAGCAAACTTCATAGATATATATTCTACTTGTTTAAAGAATGTCTCCTCTTGAGATATTTTTATCACTTCAGAAATTAATCTTTTATTTCCTTTTCTGTCTTTTATTAAGATTGGGAAATCACATTTTCCCGGTCTATAACCATGACATCTTATAAATCCAAATGGTTTATCTTTAGTGGGGTCGGAAGGCTCTTTATAGGTAAGTTCTTCTTTCTGTATTCTTGGTAAGCTATGATAATAATCTCTTCTATCTTTTGGAACGCTAAAAACTAGTTTATATTTGAATGAAGAAAATTTGGTTTCAGTATTTAGAGAAACTTCCAGTTCAACTTTGTTATCCTCTTCATATTTATTTAGTATTTCGTTAGATTTTCTATCTCTTATTGCATCCTGTAAACCTTTTTTTATTAAATCTTTGAAGAAAAGAGTAGCATCTATGAAATTACTTTTACCACTACCATTTGCACCTATTAGTATATTTATTTTCTTTAATTCAATTTCTCTTTCAAACTTTAAATTTTTATAATTTTTTATCTTAAATTCTTCTATCATTTTAATCTCTACCAAATTTTTATTTGTTGCTTACAATTATATATCTTTTTCTCTCTTTATCACTATTTTAATAGGAAAATGCTCTTTAAGATTTAGATGTTTTTTTAGATTTTTTTCTTCTTTTTTTGTATCAATATACTCCTCTGTATGAATAAATATCTTTATATGTGGAAAAGTAGATTTAGTTCTGTCGTGAATATAAATTTCTGTCTCTTTAAATTTTTCTTTTAAATACTCTAAAGCTTTTTTTATTATTTCCTCTTCTTTCTCTAAAGTTTTTTCTATGTCTTCTAATCTCCAATCTATATACTTCTTCAATCTTCTCTCTGAAAGGGTTCTATACACAAGCTCAAATATACCAGCTCCAATTATAACTATTGATGATGAGATAAGATTGTCAGGATTGTTTTTTAGATTATAGCTGATTAAAACAATTATTGATATTACACACAGGATAAAAGCTATAAATGAAATCCATCTGTTGGATTTTGTTTCTTTATAAAGTTTATAGTTTGCATAGTTAACAGCTGAAAATACAAGTAGGAAGCCTAAACTTCCCGCTATAGAAATATTTTCAATATTAAAGATTGTTGCAAAGAATATTGTGATAATAGCTATTATTAATAATCCCTCTGTCCCATTCTTCCAAACTTTTTTTGAAACTTCCTTAGGTAAAGCTCCAAATTTAGCAACCATATAACTAACTCTGGCACTTCCGTATAAGGTGGCATTAATTGCCGAAGCTGTAGATAAAACAGCGGCTATCCCTATAAGAACAAATCCAAATTTTCCTAAGAACGGCTCTGAAGCTACAGCTAAAGCATAATCTTGATACTTCTGGACTTCCTCAAATGTAAGATTACAGACTGCAACTATTGAAACAACAAAATATATAACAATAACCGTAATAACCGCTGAATAGTAAGCTAAAGGAAGATTTCTTTCAGGATTTTCTATATCCTGCCCAGTGTTAGCTATTAACTCAAATCCTTCATATGCGAGGAATATTATCAAACCACCTGTTAGAATGTTAAATAAACTTTCCCAGTTTTCAGGGCTTACCTTTGAAAAGTCTGCTGTCCAAAATCCAAGAATTGAGAAAAAAATTAGGATGGCTATCTTTCCAAAGACCATTAAATCTTCTGCTTTACCTGTTATATATGCCCCTAAAAAGTTTAGAACCGTAAAGAATATAATTACAAAGGCTATAAAAAATTTCTTTAATATAAGAACCTCTCCACCTACAAGTAAAGCTGATGCATAACTTCCAAAGGCATATGAGTATAGTGAGAGCATTATTATATAACTTGCCAATAATAAGAGATTTAGATAACTGGCTAAAAATGAGTTTCCAAAGGCTCTAACTAGAAACTCAACAGTTCCTCCTTCACTTGGAAATCTAACTGAAAGTTTCGCATATGAGTATGAAGTTAGAAGGGCTATCAGTCCTGCAAATAGAAATGCTATAGGGGCTGAACCTTTTGCCAAAAGAATTGTTAAACCTAAAACTGCAAATATCCCTCCCCCAATCATCCCTCCAACACCGATGGAGAAGGCTTCCCAAAATCCTAACTTTTTCAATTTTTACCTCTTTAAAGCAGATATTATATTTATCGTAGCACCTTTATAAGCAGGGTATATACCTGCCAATACTCCAGTAAAGAAAGACAATAAAAATGCTCCAATTAAGAGCCTGTAATCTACGATAAATGGAATTTTAAACAGATTAGTTATTACATATGATAATGCATATCCTAATAAAACTCCTATAGCTCCCCCTACAGTTGATATAAAAACAGTTTCAATTAAAAATTGTAGAAGAATATCCGATTTTTTAGCTCCAACACTTCGTCTTATCCCAATTTCCTCTATTCTCTCATATACAATTAAAACCATTATTGACAGTATTCCAATTCCACCTATTAAAAATGAAATCCCAGCAGAGATATATCCTAAAGTTGTAAATATATACATTGCCTTCTTTTGCATAAATAAAAGCTCATCTGGAGTTAAAACTGTAAAATCATCTTTATCTGTAGGTTTTAGATGATGTAATTTTCTCAATAGCTGTTTTATCTTTTGTTTTACGATGGAAATATTTTTTTGATTATTTACCTCAATATATACAGTGTTTATATAATCAACATTTGATAACCTTCTCATCGCAGTTTTTAAGGGAGTGTAAATAAGTATATCTTGGTCTGTTCCAGCTAAATCTGTTCCCATTTCATCTAAAACTCCAATAACCTTACAGGGAACTCTGAAAATCAAAATTTCCTTTCCCAAAGGATTTCCATTATCGAAGAACTTTTCTGCTATCTTACTACCTAAAACAACAACTTTAGCCCCTACTTTTTCTTCCTCTTTAGTAAAAAATC
>QNZC01000032.1 GCA_003978565.1 Persephonella sp.
TTAAGGTTAGTTCCTGTTGCTTGGGACAGGGGCGATAAATTGTGTTTTAAAACGAAGACAAAAAAAGAAGATTTAAAACACAATTTAGGTGTGGATAAATACCGCCAGCTGGGGACATATCCACACCTGAGAAAAGGCGGAATACAAATACCCCAGCCCAAAGTGTAATTAGTTTTTTACACTTTGGTTTACCAGGGATTTTTTTGCATAGAGAACTAAAAATTATAACGGGAACTTCAAATATAAGTTTTGCTGAAAAGATTTCTGAATACTTAAATACTCCTCTAACAGACACTTTAGTTTCAAGGTTCAGTGATGGAGAGATAAGAGTTCAGATAAATGAGAATGTTAGAGGAAGTGATGTATTTGTTATACAGTCCCTCTGTTATCCTGCAAATGACAACATAATGGAGCTTTTACTTCTTTTAGATGCTTTAAAGAGGTCTTCAGCTCACAGAATAACAGCTGTTATACCCTATTTTGCCTATGCTAGACAGGACAGAAAGGATAAACCTAGAGTTCCAATATCTGCAAAGTTAGTGGCAGATTTAATACAAAAAGCTGGAGCACACAGGGTTTTAACTGTTGACTTACACTCGGCACAGATACAGGGGTTTTTTGACTGTCCAGTTGATAACCTTTACGCCTTACCTGTTATATACAAATATTTAGAGGAAAAAGGTTTAGATGATGTAGTTGTTGTTTCCCCTGATGCTGGAGGAGTTGAGAGAGCAAGGGTTTTAGCTAACAAATTAAAGGCTGGATTAGCAATAATTTATAAGAGAAGACCTGCCCCAAATGTAGTTGAAACTTTAGATGTTATAGGTGATATAAAAGGTAAAAATGCAATAATCATAGATGATATGATTGATACTGCAGGAACTATAGTATCTGCATCTAAAATGTTAATTGAAAAAGGTGCTAAATCTGTGATAGCCACTTGCACACATCCTATTTTCTCTGGGCCGGCTATAGATAGACTTGAAAACTCTCCTATAGAGGAAGTTATCGCAACAGATACTATCCCTACAGATAATAAAAAGTTTGAAAAATTAACTATCCTCTCTGTTGCAAATTTAGTAGGTGAAGCAATAAGAAGAATAAATATTGAAAGTTCTGTAAGTTCACTATTCACATAAAGGACAAAAACTTCAAAAGGAGGTTAAACAGAAAAATGATACAAAGAATAGAGTGGAAGGCATTACCTAGAACGGTGGGCAAAAAAAGTGAGGTAAAGGAATATAGAAGAAAAGGTTATATTCCTGTTGAAGTTTACGGTAAGGGAAAAGAAAATGCCCATGCTTATATTTACTGGAAGGATTTAGAAAACAGACCAAGTGGAATGTTTTTAATAGACTTAAAAATAGAGGGGGAAGAAGAACCTAGAATTTGTGTTTTAAAGGATATTCAGTATAACTATTTAGGAGACCAACCTATTCACGTTGATTTATACGAGGTAACTTTTGGAGTAGAGTTTGATGTTGATGTTCCAGTTGAATTGGTAGGAAAACCTAAAGGATTAGAGTTAGGTGGTGTTCTAGAACAACATTTACATACTATTACAATTAGAACTCTTCCAAGAAAGATACCTGATAAGATAGAGGTAGATGTTTCTAATCTTGGATTAGGTGATGTTCTATATATTAGAGATATAACACCTCCGCCAGATGTGAAGATTATAGAAAATCCTGATGAAGTTGTTGCAGTTGTAATAGAGCCTGAAGAAACAGGTGTTGAAGAAGAAACAACTGAAGAAACAGAGTAATTAGATGATTAAAGCATTAATCGGTTTAGGTAATCCCGGAAAGGAGTATGAAAAAACTCGCCACAATGTCGGCTTTATGGTGGCTGACCTTGTGGCATCTACTTTAAAATGTGGAAAAAAGTATGAGGAAAAATGTTTTTCCAATATAATAGAATGCTTAGACCATGATTTATTAATTGTTAAACCTCAAACTTATATGAATAACAGTGGGGTTGCAGTTAGAAATCTACTAGATGATTATGGATTAAAACCTTCTGAAATTCTTGTAGTTTATGATGATTTGGATTTACCATTAGGGACAGTAAGGCTTAAAAAGAAAGGTTCAAGTGGTGGACATAGAGGGGTTAAATCAATTATTGAAAGTATAAAAACTGATGAATTTCCTAGATTAAAGATAGGTATAGGAAGACCTGCAAATAAAAAGGATGTTGTCAATTATGTATTATCTCCATTTTATAAAGAAGAAAGGTTCATTTTAGAAAAGGTTTTATCTTCTGCAACAGAATGTATAACAAATGTGTTAAAATATGGCATTGACAGAGCAATAGGACAGTGTAATAAAAAGATTATTTAACTCCTTGCTTCCTGTATTATATAGAAGGTTTTATACAAGCTTTCTATATAATGACAGGAGGCTGATTAATTCAACCAAAAGGAGGTAAAGAATGAGAGATTATGAGTTAGTTGTAGTTTTCAAGCCTACATTTACAGAGGCTGAATTAAAAGAAAAGTTAGAGCAGGTTAAAAATTTCATTACTTCTAACGGTGGTAAAATTTACAATATTATAGATTGGGGAAGAAGAGAGTTAGCTTACCCTATCCAAAAGTTTAACACTGCATACTACTACATAATTAACTACAGAACCGATAACAACCAACTACCACCTAAGTTGGAATATCACTTAAGAATTAATGAGGATATTATCAGATTTCTAAACTTCAGAGTTAAAACCAAAAGTGAGAAATCTATTAACAAGTAGATAGGTTATAAAATTATAATTACTC
Source organism: Persephonella sp. (assembly GCA_003978565.1). Classification (GTDB taxonomy): domain Bacteria; phylum Aquificota; class Aquificia; order Aquificales; family Hydrogenothermaceae; genus QNZC01. The sequence goes on from QNZC01000032.1 coordinate 2,771, forward strand.
AATTAACTTTATGGAGAAGAAATATGTTAAATAGAGTTTTATTAATTGGAAGACTTACTAGAGACCCTGAAGTTAGGTTTTTTCCCTCTGGAAACCAAAAAACGATTTTTTCGGTTGCATATAACAGAAATTATAAAGTGAGGGATAGTAATGAATGGAAAGAAGAAACTCATTACTTTGATGTAGAAACATATGGAGATTTAGCTGAAAGATTAGGAAGGAATTTATCTAAAGGTTATCAGGTGTTAATAGAAGGTAGATTGGCACAACAGAGATGGGAAAACTCTGCAGGTGAAAAGAGGTCTAAAGTTGTTATTATTGCTGATAGAGTGTCTATAATATCTAAACCTATGGGAATGGAAAACAAATCTAATGTAGAGGATGACGATATTGCTATACCAAATAATGAGCCTGAAGATTTGTCAACTGATGATGATATACCATTTTAAAGGAAATAAATAAAGGAGGTAATATATAAATGAGTAATAAACAAAATACAGCTCAAAATAAACCATTTTTCCAAAAGAGAAAAAAATACTGTAAATTCTGTGCTGATAAAAGAGAGCCGGATTACAAGGATGTTGAGTATTTAAGACACTTCATCTCTGAAAGAGGAAAAATTATACCTAGAAGAATTTCTGGAACTTGTGGAAAACATCAAAGAAAGTTAACTGTAGAGATTAAGAAGGCTAGACAGTTAGCATTACTTCCATATGTGATAATCTAGAATTCAATAAGAAGGAGGTAAATGATGGCAAATGTTAAGGTGATATTAACTAAAGATGTAGAAGGTTGGGGAACTATTGGGGATATTATAGATGTAAAGAGAGGTTTTGCAAGGAACTATCTAATACCTAAGGGATACGCTTTAGAAGCAACTGAAAACAACATAAGGCATGTAAATGAAATATTAAGACAGAAGAGAAGAAAGTTAGAGAGAGAAAAGGCTAAAGCTGAAGAGTTATTTAAAAAGTTAGAGGGTTTAGAAATAGAGATAGCTAGAGCTGTAGGAACAACAGGAAAATTATTTGGTTCTGTGAACACTGCTGATATAGTGGAAGCTTTAAAGGAAAAGGATATAAAAGTTGATAAGAAAAAAATAATGTTAAGAAATCCAATCAGAAATATTGGAGCATTTAATATAAAAGTTAGATTACATCCTGAAATTACTGCTACTATAAAGGTTCATGTAGTTCCTGAAAACATTTAGCTTTACAAATTATTTACACTTTTTCTTTAAAATAAAAGTAAGGAGGAGATAGATATGGCCGTTTGTCAAGTATGTGGAAAAAAGACAGCTCATGGAAATAGAGTTGCCCATTCAGCAACAACCACTAAGAGAGTTTGGAAACCTAATGTCCAAAAGGTTAGAGTTGTTTTACCTGATGGTTCAACAAAAAGAATATACGTTTGTGCTAAATGCTTAAAGGCTGGTAAAGTAAGAAAAGCAGTAAGGTAAATTATGGAAAATAAGTATAACAAGAAAAATTTAGATGATTTCCTGATTAACGAATTAAGGAAAGAGGATGCGTGGAGATTATTTAAGATAATAGGTGATTTTGTTGATGGATTTGAGGTTTTACCTCAATTCATACCTGCGGTGGTCTTTTACGGTTCTGCTAGAGTGAAAGAAGGAGATAAATACTACGAAGTAGCTAGAGAGCTAGCTAATAGACTAGTAAAAAAAGGGTTCTCCATTATAACAGGTGGGGGACCCGGCATTATGGAAGCTGGAAATAGAGGAGCAATGGAGGGAGGAGGTAAATCTATAGGATTAAATATATCTATTCCTATGGAACAGAAACCTAATCCATATGCCACAACAATATTAAACTTTAGATATTTCTTCGTTAGAAAAACAATGTTTAATAAGTATGCTTCAGCTTATGTTCTATTTCCGGGTGGTTATGGAACTTTAGATGAGCTTACAGAAACCCTTGTATTAATTCAAACAAAGAAACTTAAACCTTTTCCTATTATTCTTTACGGTTCTGAATTTTGGAATGGATTTGTTAGTTGGATAAAAGAAACTCTATTAGAAAAAAATAAATATATAGATGAAAGAGATTTTGAACTGTTAAGTTTAACAGATGATTTAGAAGAAATAGTTAATATTATTACAAGAAACTGTCTATACAATGGAAGAGGTGAACTTTGAAGATATAAGTCAGATTGTGAAAAATTTAGAAAAAATAGGGGAAGGATGGAGGGGGCAAGTTTATAAAGGTGAGTTTAATTCAAAAGTTCTAACATTTAAAATCCCTAAAAATCCCTCTTTTATACATTTAATAAAAAAAGAAGGTGAGATTTTAAGAAAAATTAATCCATATGGAATTGGAGGAAAATTAGAGATAGTTGGAGAGGATTTTTTAGCTTATCAGTATATAGATGGAATTCATTTAAATGAAGTTATAAACAGAGATAACTACAAAAATCTAGTTTTACAGCTTTTTATACAGGGAAGGATTTTAGACAGATTGGGAATAAGTAAAGATGAGTTTCACAGACCATATAAAAATGTTTTGGTTGACAAAGACCTTAAGGTTCATTTGATAGATTTTGAAAGGGCAAAATTTACGGAATATCCACAGAATATAACACAATTAATCCAGTTTGTAATTACAGGTGGTAATATTTTCTTTAAAAATGTAGAAAAGGAAAAACTTATAGGGTTAGCTAAAATTTATAAAAAATCTCAAACTGAAAAAAACTTTGAGAGAATTTTAAATTATTTAAATTTAATATAAATGACGAAATGATTAATTAAGATAAATACAAATTAAAAGGTAAAAGAATGAAAAAAATTTTAATATTAATTATATTTTTAGTTTGGGTAAACCTTTCTTTTGGAGGAAATGAAACAAGTTCAATATCTGTTCCACTTCCACCTGTCCCAGATACAACAAGTTTAGTTGTAAAACTGTTTTATTTAGTAATGGGAGCTATTTTTAGTTATTGGTTATACTTTGCAATTAAAAACTATATGAAGTATATCCTAATTGCTCTATCTATATACACAGTTTCTTTAATTCTTTTAGATTATTTTAATGTTATAAAACTTAATATTAGAAGTATAAAAGACTATATAAATGAGTTATTAGTAATAGTTCTATATTTCTATGGACTAATACAATCTAAACTTTCATTTACTCTTGGAGTTATAATAGGCATAATTTATGCTTTACAGAAAGACAATAAAATTGATATTCCTCAATTAAAGAAAGGTGGAGGAGGCAAAAAATAGTAATAAAATTCTATAAGTATAATACACCTCAAAATCTAAAATCAATATTGACATACTATATATAGTATCTTTATAAATATTAACACTATATACAGTATGCGAGGTTAAAGAGATGTCTCAGTTCAAATTTATTGGAAAAACGTCTGTAAGAGATAATATCAGATTATCTGAAAATCCTAAATACCCAGTTTTCAAAGAGCTTTATGTTAAGCAAAAAAAGGCAGTTTGGTTTCCTGAGGAGTTAAATATTCAACAGGATATTCTTGACTACAAGTCTTTAACTCCTACGGAGAGGGAACTTTTTGAAAGTGCAGTTGGATACTTTGCTTCATCTGAGCTTTTAGTTCAGAATGTTTTAGGTAATGGTTTCTTTCCAGTTTTAACAGACCCTTATGCAAAGATGAGTTTCTCAACTCAGATGTTTATGGAAAACATTCATTCAGATTTCTTTGAGATTGTTCTAAACAGTTTTGAAATGGATAGAAAGAGGGTTTATAACATCACATTAGAGGATAAATTATTAAAGGAAAAACAGGAGATAATCATTAGGGCAGTTGACAGGATAACCTATGGAAAGGCTGACCCAGACACACCAGAGGGAAAAAAACAAATCTTAACTGCAATATTACTTAACAACATTATTCAAGAGGGAATGTTCTTCTATTCAGCATTTGCTCATTTCTTTGCTATGAAAGACACTGGAAAGATGAAGAATGTAGTTTCTGGTGTTGAGTTGGTTTTAATAGATGAAAGTTTACATCTACAGAACGGTATAGAGGCAATAATAACAATTGCTGAAGAAAATCCTGAAATTGTTGACGATGATAAATTTATAGATAACATAGCAGAAACTATAATAGATGCAGTGGAGTTAGAGTTAAACTATCTAAAGTCTAAATTTGGTGGAACAACTATATTTGGTGTTTCTTATAAAGAGTTAGAGTTGTATATGAAGTATATTGCAGATAGAAGACTTGAGGAGTTAGGATTAGAGCCTCAATTTAATATTCCAGAAAATCCTTTAAAGTTCTTACAAAAGGAAGATGTGAAAAAGTTAACTAACTTCTTTGAGGTTTCATCAACTGAGTATACAAACTTCTAATAACTTCAAAGAATTTAGATACTTAAGATGAAAATTTTAGAGATAGCCAAAGAGCTTACACCGAGAGGTTTAGGGGTCAAAGTTTCTAAAGACCCCTCTTTAAAAAAAGAGCTTTTACAAATAACAAACTTTCTACCTGAGGATATTCCCCAATCTATAAGGATATGGTGTGTTAAAAATGGGATTTTATCAGAGGATAGGCTTCCTAAATGCCCTGTCTGTGGAAATTTACCTGCATACTCTACAGGAAAATTTAGTAAATACTGCTCAAAGAGATGTTCACAACTAGATAAAGAAAAGTTCCTAAAAAAGTATGGTGTAGAACATCATTTAAAAAGTGAAAATGTTAAGAAAAAAAGAAAAGAAACAGTGTTAAACAAGTATGGTGTTGACAACATTGGAAAAATTACAAGGGAGAAGGCAAAACAGACAACTATAAAAAGATATGGTGTTGATAACTACACCAAAACGGCAGAATACAGGCAAAAAAGGGTAGAAACATCCTTAAAAAAATACGGTGTTTCTCATCCAATGCAGTATGAGCCAATAAAACTGAAACAGAAAAAATCTTTGGAAGGTAAAAGAAAGGAGATATATGAGAAGGTAAAGAAAACTTTAATTTTTAAGTATGGTGTTTCATCTCCTATGTATATAAACTCTGTCAAACATAAAGTTTTGGAAGGGTATAAAAAGAAAGTATGGAGAAGATTAGTTTTAAAACTTGACAAAAATGGTGTTAAACCTCTCTTTGATTTTGACACATTTAAAGAAATATCTGTAAAGAACAGAGACAGGTATCAATTTTTATGTAAAAGCTGTAATACAAAATTTTTAGACCATTTGGATAACGGGCACATTCCTGTTTGTCCAAACTGTTTTAAAAATATATCAAACCCTGAAAGGATAATAATTTCTTTTCTTAAGGAAAATGGATTTTCTTTTGAAACCAACAACAGAGTTATAATAAAGCCCTTTGAGATAGATATATACATACCCAAAAATAAAATTGGTATTGAGGTGAACGGTATATATTTTCATACTTTTGAAAAGTTAATTGAAGAGAGAGGTCTAACAGAAAAACAGGCTAAAAATTATCATAGGTTAAAGTGGATACTTGCAAATAAAAAAAGTATAAGACTTATTCAGTTTTGGGATACTGAAATTTTAAGAAAGAGAAATGTTGTTTTTTCAATAATTGGCTCTGCTCTAGGTATCAATAAAAAAGTATACGCCAGAGATTGTAAGGTAGTAGAGTTAGATGAAGATACAGCTTACAACTTTTTCTTGGAAAATCATATTGCAGATACTCCAGTAATAAGTAAGACATTTGCTCTTGTTTATGGAGATGAAATAGTAAGTGCCATATCTGTTGGAAAAGCCCGTTTTGGATTAAATGGATA
>QNZC01000041.1 GCA_003978565.1 Persephonella sp.
GTAGCCTAGTGGTACTAATCGCCCGTGCGGCTTGGCCTGTTACTTCTTATATCCCCCTGTTCCTTATTCTATTGCTCCCCTTGGTGCCCATAGCGGGGAGGCAACACCCGGCTCCATTCCGAACCCGGCAGTTAAGCTCCCCTGCGCCCATGATACTGGCCGGGCAACCGGTCGGGAAAGTCGGTCGGTGCCAAGGGTTTTATCTTATCTACTGAACTATATATCTCTCCACTACGTCCCCAATTATCCCATCACTTATATAAATTAATCTCCTATAAAACTATTTAAATATTTATCTTTAAATCAATATTTATTCTACAACCCAATACCTTTTTATATTGAACTTTATAAATTCCAAGAAATGTTTTTCTCTTAAAAAAGATAGAAAGAAAGTGGTTTAACATTTTTTTCAATGAAGTTTTTTTATTTCCTAAATTATCTTAACTTAATTAAATCTTTTTACATTAAACTTTTTTACCAATTCTTTATTCTTAAAGAGTTTGCTATAACAAAGGCACTACTTAAAATCATAGCTAATGCGGAAAATATAGGACTTAATTTACCCATTACAGCTAGACCTATACCTATCACATTGTAAATAAAAGCCCAAAATATATTTGTGTAAATAACTTTTTTTACCTTCTTAGCTAGAATTATAGATAATGGAACCTTTCTTAAGTCATCACTTAATAAACTTATATTTGCACTTTCTCTTGTTAAATCTGTTCCACAACCCATAGCTATACCAATATCAGCTTTAGCTAAAGCTGGTGCATCATTTATTCCATCTCCAACCATTCCAACTGTTAAACCTTTATTTTTAACTTCTTCAATTATTCTGACTTTGTCTTCAGGGAGTAATTCTGCATAAACTTCATTTATATTTAATTTCTTCCTAATAACATCAGCAAAATATTTTGTATCACCTGTTAAAACAGCAACATTTATTCCAAGTTTCCTTAATGCGTCTATTGCCTTTGAAGCTTCCTTTTTAATCTTTTGACCAAATAAGATTAAACCTTTTATATCCCCATCAATGGCAATAAAAACGGGAATTTTTCCTTCCATTTCAGCATATTCTAAGATTTTTTCCTGTTCTTTAGAAAGATTAAATTCTAACTTTTCCATAAATTTTTTACTTCCGATATAAACCTTCTTTCCATCAACTAAACCTTCTATACCATAGCCGAAATGAACTTTAATATCCTTAACTTCTAAATCACACTCTAAACCCTTTACTTTACAGTAAGAAACAATACTTTTTCCGATAGGATGTTCCGAATTACTTTCTAAACAACAGACTAACTTTAAATCTTTATCATTTAAATATATATCTGTAATTGTTAAATTTCTCTCTGTAATAGTTCCCGTTTTATCAAAAAATATTTTCTTTACAGAGGATAATTTCTCTAAAATATCAGCTCCCTTTATTATTATTCCTTCCTTCATAGCTTCACTTAAACCAACCCAGAGAGCTAAAGGAGCTCCTATACTGAAGGCACATGGGCAGGATATTAATAAAACTGAAAGGAAAACAATTAATGCCTTCTCAAATCCTTCGTTAACATACCAGTAAGCTGATGATACAGATGCAATTGTTATTATTACAGGTAGAAAATAAAAGGCTACCGTATCAGTAATTCTGTTTATAGGAGCTTTGGAGCTTCTGATTTCTTTCATTAATGCTATAAATCTGTTTAAAGTCCAATCATCAGCTGGTTTGTTTACTTCTATTTTAAAGACACCGTCAATATTTGTCGTTCCTGTGAAAAGTTCATCACCAACAGTTTTAAAAACTGGTTTTGTTTCTCCCGTTAATAAACTTTCATCTACATAACCTTTCCCCTCTATAATAACTCCATCAGCAGAGATTTTCTCACCGGGGGTTATTTTAACTATATCCCCCACTTTGATTTCTTCAGGTTTCACCTCTATTTCTTTACCTTCCCGTATTACAACCGCTTTATCTGGAGATAGGCTCATTAAAGTTCTCATAAAGTTTGATGCTTTTGCTCTGGAGGATGTTTCTATATATCTACCAAATGTTAAGAGAACTAAAATCATTGTTGCAGTTTCAAAGTATATATGGGGTTTATCCGTTAATACTGAATAAACTGATAAAAAGTAAGCTGAAAATGAACCTAAAGCTACTAATAAATCTGTACTTATATTAATTTTTCCATTGTTTATAGCGTTTCTTAATATTGGAATACCTATAAGAGCCATCACTGGAGTAGCTAAAATCAGAATTATCCATTTAATAAAGTTTGTAAACATCTTGGCTTGAGGGTCATCTGGAGTTAAATGGGCTCCATATAGATATGTGCTTAGCATAAAAACAAGCATTGAGAGGAAAAAACCAAAACCAAATTTTCCGAGAAAGGCAACTGCTGTTCCTTCCTCTCCTCTTAAACCTGTTGTTTTATATATTAGATAACATCCAAAACAGCAGAAATCTTTTTTTTCTCCGTCTATATCAAACTGTAAAGGTTTACCTGTAATTGGAATTCCACACTGAAAACATTCCCTTCCTTCAAATATAGGCTTATTACAATCACACTCTATATTTATTAATGAAGTGTTTGATTTATCCATAATGTCCTCAACACTGTTAATTTTTCCCTAACTCTTTACTTCTTTCTGTAGCCTCTTCAACTGCAGATATAACTGCATTTCTAAAGTTATGTTTTTCTAATGAGTGTAAACCGTAGATTGTTGTCCCTGCAGGAGAAGTTACCTTATCCCTTAGTACCATAGGATGTTCCCCTGTCTCCTGTAAAAGTTTAGCTGAGCCTAATACAGTTTGGATTGCTAAATCTAATGCCAACTGGTAGGGGAGACCTTTTTTAACTCCTCCCTGTGCCAAAGCATCAATAAATGTAAACACATAAGCTGGACCACTACCTGATAAACCAGTTATAACATCCATAAGTTTTTCTTCAACTTCGTAAACTTTACCTAAAGCTGAAAGTAGAGATTTTATATACTCTTTTTTTTCATTGTTGAGATTATCTTCAAAACTTACAGCTATAGAACCCTCTCCAACTAAAGCTGGAGTGTTTGGCATTACCCTAATGACAGGTATATTGACTTTTAATAAACTTTTTATTTTACTTGAAGACACTCCAGCTAAAATGGAAACTAAAATTTTATCCTCTGTTAAATTATCCTTTATTTCGTTAACTGTCTTTTCTAAATCTTGTGGTTTAACTGCAAGAATTATTATTTCTGAAAGTTTAGAGAGTAAAGAGTTAGATTTTGCTATACCTACTCCATAACTTTCCGATATATTTTTAGCCTTTTTCTCTATCTTATCGTAAATTAATACCTGGTCAGAGCTTAATATTTTTTTATTTATGATGCCTTTTATTATTGCTTCTCCCATATTACCAACGCCAATAATTCCTAGTTTAAACATATCTTCTCCTTTTTTCCTTTCTATTTACTTTCTTTCCTTCAGATAATTTAATTATATCTAAAACCTTTATCACACTATAACTTTCTAAAAACTCTATCATCTTTTTGAAAATTTCTAGATTTACCTCAGTGTCATATATAGCCCTATGATGTTTCTTTACAGGAATATTAAAAATTTTTGCCAAATTAACTAATGATTTACTGTCAACATCTGGCATAATCTTCCTTGCTAATCTATCTGTGCATATAAAGGGATTTTTAATTTTTTTATTCAAAAATTTAGCTGTGTCTCTATTTAAGAATGCTAAATCTTTATTAATGTTGTGTCCCACTAATATTGTGTCCTTTATAAAGTCTAAAAATGCAGGTAAAACCTCCTCTATAGTAGGCTTATCAATTATCATTGCTGTAGTTATACCTGTTATCTTTGATATATGTTTAGGTATAAAAGCCTGTGGAGGCTTTATTAAGCTATGAAATCTGTCTATTTCTAAATTTCCCTGATACTTTATAGCCCCAATCTCTATAATCTCATCTACATCTGTGTTTAAACCTGTTGTTTCAATGTCTAAAACTGTAAATACTGCATCATACACAGTTAGTTTATACATTTTTTTCTTCCTTTATATTTAGATATTTAACTAACATTTTGAAGAACCAAGGATATATTAATCCTGTAAATACTGCAGTTAGTATTATAGCTGAAGCATCTTCTTTAGATAGCAAATTTATATGTAAACCGATAGTTGCTATTGCAACAAGCAAAGTCAAAGGAATTGATAAACCTAATGGGACAAGTATTAACTCTCTTATATTTAGTTTTGCAAATAGTAGTAAAACAGAGCTTAAAATTCTTATTATAAAAATAATAACTGTTAATAAAAATGCCTTTTTCAATATTTCCAATTGTAAAAGCTCAAATAGGTCAAAACTTAATCCTACCTCTATGAAAAATATAGGAATTAAAAAGCCATAACCTATTGAACTTAAACTTTTCTCTATATGCTCCTTATCCTTTAAGAAAAGTGAAACCATCATACCACCTATAAAAGCCCCTATAATAGCTTCAAGTTTTAATAAGCTTGCAAGAGATACAAATATAAACATAATCATAAAGTTAGCCCTTAAACCTATCTCCGATGTTTCCGTTTCTCTACCTAATATTTTTGCTACCTTTTCTGGATACCACCAAACGAAAAGTTTAAACAGTTTAATGATAATGTAAACAAAGGAGAAAAAGAGATAAATCTCAATTGTATGAATAATTCCCTCTTTAGATAGACCATATTTAGAAAAGACAGAAAAAAATGTTATTGCAAATAAACTTACAATTTCACCTATACTGGCTAGTATAAGTAATGTTTGTCCTATAGTTGTCTTTAGCAGTTTCGTTTCCTTTAAAACTGAGAACAGTAAACCTACTCCTACAGTTAGATATACCAGTGCATAAACTACAGGTTGATTAAATTTAAAAACTATAGAGAATGATAATCCTATAATAGAGGCTATTGTTAGAACATATATTCCAAGTTCTCTTTTGGATAGTTTTTTTAATTTATCAAAATTAAGTTCAAGACCAGCTAGATACATAAGAATTATAAATCCTAACTCCCCTAAAAATTTGACTATATGTGAGGACTGTTCAGAGGAAAGATAGTCCTTATAAAATATTCCAAGTATTAAACCAAATATAATTTCTCCAACGGCAGAAGGGAGCATTAACCTCTTACTTATAAAGGGTATAAGGAACGCTCCTATTGAGATGATTAATAGGAGTATAGCTTCAGTGGTATTCATTTGATAAAACCTCTTTCCTTGCTGGTATCAATAAAACGGAAACATCTGTTCTAATTGTTATTTCATACTGGATATTTGGATTAAATATACTGAAATCATCTTCTTTATCAAAGGATATTATTAAAAGAACTCTGTTATAACCCTTTTCATTTAAGTATTTCACAGTTTTTTTAATTGGATTACCCTCTTTTATCACTAAGTCTATATGTGTTCTATATATATGCCCAAAGTCATTAACTAGCTCTTTTATTAAACTTAACTCCTCATTTTCTGTTTCTCCTCTAAGCTCCTTCGGTTTGGTAATATATATTACCTCTAAAGGTATTTTAGAAATTCTAGATAGCTCTAGAGCTATCTCTAACGTTATTGCAGGATTGGAAGAATTCAGAGAGACTATAAGTTTACTATATGGAAAACTTCCTCTAGAGACAAAGAAAGGTTTATCTGCTTTTTTAAAAAGTTTTTTTAACCTTATATTGTAATAAAATCTTGGAAGTTTAATAAATTTCCAAAAATCTAGAAAAAATTTATCTATTTTTGTTAAACCAAATGATATTACGCCAACGCCGATACTTTCCTCATTGGAATTAAGTAAATCTAAATAACTTTTAACAGGTTTTTCTTTTATCACATAAAAGGAATTTTTTAGAATTTTCTCTACAGTCTCATTAATTATTTTTTTATATCTTTTCTTCCATGGATGTATTTGAAGTCTATGGGCTTTAGAGTGTTTCCTTAAATACTCTGCTTCTTCTATAATCTTTAAATTTATTGGTGAAAAAGGAACAGATATATCTCTACCATACTGCAAAGGGAATTGGGGAACACCTTTTAAAAAAATATTAACTATACTTTCTACAACTGAAGGATAACCTGATATTACAACCCTATCACCAACTTTTAAGGCAGTATCTTTTGTAGGAAGTATAAACTTATTATCTCTGTAAATTGCGGCAATTCTCCATCTGGTAGATTTAAAATGTTTTAACTCTCTATCAATTAAATGTGAATTAGCTAAAATAGTTGTTTCTACAAGTTCACCTTTACCTATACCTATATTCTCCGGAATTCTAAAATTTTTCTCTACGAGGGATATTACAGTTTTTGTTGTAATATCAACAGGATTGACTATCTCAACATTAAAATTTTTAAATTCTTCTATTCTGTCATTCTTTATCAAAAGAAGAATAAACTGAACCTCCTTTGGAAGTTTAAAACTTTCTCTTCCTATTCTGCATATCTCAAGAGCCACATCTGTATCTTGAATAGCTGATATTACACATGAAACATTCTCAAAATTTATCTTCTTCCAAGTTAATATACTACTTGCATCTCCATTAATAAGTGTAATATGGTCGTTATTTTGAAATTCTTCTTTTAATTTCTCTATTTTGTCTTTATCTAAATCTACTCCCACTACTTCCCATCTGTCTACTAATAATTTAAGGAGCTTTTCTCCAAATAGACCAAGTCCGAATATTATTATTTTTCTGTGATTTGAGTTTAGCATTTTATCTCTCCTTGAAAACGAACCCAGTTTTTAAATAAATTTGTTATATAAGATTTAAAGAAAGGAAAAAAAGAAAATGATTAGCGTTTAGTATTCTTATAAATTTGGGAACTTGAAGTTGTAGTTATTAATTTTTTCAAATCTATCTGCAACCTGTAAAACAGTTCCCTCATCAAAAGGTTTTCCTATAAGTTGTAAACCTACAGGTAGAGAGTTTTTAAATCCTGCAGGGACACTTATAGCCGGTAATCCTGCCATATTAACAGAAACTGTAAATATATCCGATAGATACATCTCTATAGGATTATCTGTTTTTTCACCTATCTTAAATGCAACATCTGGAGTTGTTGGGGTTAAGATTAAATCAACTTTTTTAAATGCATCCATAAATTCTAGGTATATTAAAGTTCTTACCTTTTGAGCTTTTAGATAGTAAGCATCATAATAACCTGATGATAGAGCATAAGTTCCCAACATTATTCTTCTTTTAACTTCCGCTCCAAAACCCCTGTCTCTGGTTTTTGAATACATCTCCTCTAAATCTTTATAATCCTCTGCCCTATATCCGTATCTAACACCGTCATATCTTGCTAAATTGGAAGATGCTTCAGATGGAGCTATTATATAGTAAGCTTCTATAGAGTATTTAGATGTAGGAAGAGATATTTCTACTAACTCTGCCCCATCCTTCTCTAACTGTTTGGCTGAATTTAATATTATCTCTTTTATTTCCTTATCTAATGTTTCAGGGAAAAACTCTTTAGGAATTCCTATTCTTATTCCCTTTATATCCTTACCTATGAACTGAGTAAAGTCTGGGACTTCTCTATCTGAAGATGTGCTATCTTTATCATCCTTTCCGGAGATAACATTCATTAAAATGGCAGTATCTTCAACAGTTCTTGAAAATGTTCCTATCTGGTCTAATGAAGATGCAAATGCCACTAAACCGTATCTTGAAACTCTACCATATGTAGGTTTAAATCCTACAACTCCACAGAAAGATGCTGGCTGTCTGATAGAACCTCCTGTGTCTGAACCTAGTGCTACAGGGACTAAACCTGCTGAAACAACTGCAGCAGAACCTCCAGATGAACCTCCGGGAACTCTCTCTAAATCCCAAGGGTTTTTAGTAGTAAAAAATGCAGAATTTTCTGTTGAAGAACCCATAGCAAATTCATCTAAATTTGTTTTACCTGTAAGTATAAAATCTTCACTTTCTAACTTCTCTATAACAGTTGCATTGTAAGGTGGAACAAAATTTTCCAATATTTTTGATGCACAGGTTGTTTTTATATCTTTAGTAATAATATTATCTTTTATAGCTACAGGTATTCCAAAAAGTTTTCCTCTGTTTTCCTTCTTAACTAATTCTTCATCTTTTCTTTTAGCATCTTCTAAAGCCTTTTCTCCTAAGAAAGTTATATAGGAGTTTATTTTTGGTTCTACTTCTTCAGTTCTTTTTATAAATGCTTCAACTACTTCAGAAGGTTTAATTTCTTTAGCATCTATTAATTCTGAAATCTCTTTTAAGCTTTTCTTCCATAACTCCATATTAATAAACCTCTTTAAAACCTTACTTTTCCGTTTATATTATCTTAATAGTTAAAAATATGTCAAATTAGGTAATTACTATGAAAAGAGTTTTGGTTGCAGGTGCTACAGGATACTTAGGTAAATTTATGGTTAAGAAATTTAAGGAAAGTGGTTATTATGT
>QNZC01000078.1 GCA_003978565.1 Persephonella sp.
TTTCTGCTCCTCTTTTATTGTTTAAGTAGTATGCTTCATCGTATCCAAATCCTGTCCCATCTGCTATTGCTGTATATATTTCTTTATTTCCCAACTTTTTTATTATTTGCTCTGCTGTTTGCTTTATTATCTTTTCTATTTTTTCTATTGGAAACTTTTTAAAACGATAGTATAAGGTTGTATGGTCTGGAACTTGGTCTGATGGTAAGTAATTTTTTAGATATTCTTCTGTTTCTCTAAATGATAGATTTAGTATAATTTTTACAGCTAATGCTAGAAGTATTATCTCATCTCTGTATTTTACTGGTCTACCTTCTTTTTTTTGCTTGATTTTATTTTTATTTTGTTTATTATTATATTTACTATCTTATCAAAATAGCTTATTTTTATGTTTCTCTTCATCTCACTTTTTCTTTTTATTTTACTTTATTTCGTATGTTTTTAAACACCCTTGAGCTTGAAATTGATAATTAGATGTTTATTTGTTAATATTAGTTATATTGAACGAATATTCAATTATTAATTGAATGGGAAGAGGAGACTAAATTGAGAACATTAGTAATTTTAATACTCTCTCTATTTTCTTCAGTATATGCCCATGACTTATGGATAGAAAAGTCTGAAAACGGTTATGTTCTATACTATGGACACAAATATTCATCTCATGGAGGAAAAGAGGTTATAAGATACAATCCTGATTATATTCAGTCAGTTCAGTGTATAGATAAAAATGGAGATACAGTTAATATAAACGTTAAAAAAGAATACCCACTGAAGATAAATGAAAACTGTGCAATTACCTATGTTCATATTTCAACAGGATACTGGACAAAAACTCCATATGGAACTGTGAATAAGCCAAAAAATCAAGTTGACATTCCTATAAATAGTTGGCTCTCCTATGAAAGTGTGAAGAGAATAGATTTCTGGAATAAAAACTTAGAGAAACCTTTCTCCAAAAAACTAGATATAATCCCTATAAATAACCCATTTGAACTGGATGAGGGGGATAAACTTAGACTTCTTATTACATTTGATGGAAAACCAGTGAAAAATGTAGCTGTAGCATATGATGGAAAATTCAGAGGATTAACAGATAGTAATGGAAGAGTAAACATAAGAATAAAACACAAAGGTTTTCAGTTAATAGAAGCTACCTTTAAGAAAAAAATAAATTCAGAAAAGGCAGATGAGATTATCTATACAACCACTTTAAACTTTGAGGTGAAGTAATAGGATGTTTCGTTTTCTGTTTATATCTCTTTTAATGTTCGGTTTTTCATTTGCCCACAGTGTTGAATACACAGTCAATCATCAGAAGGCAGTTGTAGTAAAAATATTTTTTGCAGATGGAACTCCTTTCTCTTATGAAAAGTTTGAAATTTACTCTCCAGATAATCCTAAAATTCCATATCAGGTTGGAAGAACTGATAAGTATGGAAGAATTGTCTTCATACCAGATAAAGTTGGAGATTGGACTGTAAAAGCTTTCTCTGAAGATGGACATGGAATTATAAAAAAGATACATATTGAGGATTTATCAAAAGTTAGTGAAAGCCCAAATCAGTTTGGTTATTTATTGAAGATTTTTATCGGAGTTTTAATAATCCTTTTAGTTTATGGACTTTTCTACTTTACAGTAAGGAGGAAGAAGGTTGAAAAGATTTAGTGGTTTAATCTTATCTCTTTTACTGATTTCTTATGGAAATGTTTATGCTCATCACGGAGTTGCATCGTTAGGGACTGCCGGTTTGGAGGGACCAGGTTCTCCCCTTGAAACCTCTTCATCGGCAACTTTACCAGAAGGTAAATTTTTAGCTTATTTAAAGTTGGATTATGCCAAATTCAAAAAATACACTCCACAAAAAGATGAAGAAACAGAAAATTATACCTTCTGGATTTATGGGTTAGGATATGGATTAAAATCTTATCTTTCACTATATCTTTTTGTTCCCTATTATGAAAAAAAGTTAGAGGATAATTCTTTTAACACTAGTGGTTTTGCTGATATTTCTTTAATGGCAGTTTTAGGTTTTAAATATGACGAAGGTTTTATGCTTATACCTGAAACGGAAAGTCTAGATGACCTTATGGACTGGCATTTTACAGTTTATGGAGGGTTAACTATCCCTACGGGAGACCCTAATATTAGAGATGCGAATGGAAATATAGACCCGGGAATGTCCCTTGGTTTTGGAAAGCCAACTATAACACTAGGTTTTTCCGCAACAAAACAGTTCACAGACAATATGACTTTTGTTTTTGATACAAACTATCTGAAATTTTTTGAATATAAATACAATGATGGGACAAAATACAATTTTGGCGATGAATTTAGAATGAATACAGCAATAACATATAGAGTTTTAACTTCTGAAAAAAATAAATTCAGATTAGATTTAGATTTTGAGCTTAACTATTTAAATCTAGGAAGAGACAAAGAAAACGGAATAGGATTAAAGGGAACAGGTGGAAAAATTTTATATACTCTGTATGGATTGAGGGCATATTACAAAACTATAAGTGTAGGTTTAGGTGTTAAAATACCATCTTGGACAGATTTAAATGAGGAAAGTTTACAACAGGGAGCAGAAGGAAAAGAGAAATACAGAATTATATTTACATTTTCAACATTATTTTAAGAAAAACTGTAGAGTAGGCTAAATTGACAGATGAATACTCATTCATTATATTAATAGCCTATATTTTATATATTTGAGGACTAAAATGCATATTCCAGATGGATACCTTTCACCTCAAACATACATTTCTGCTTACGCAGTAAGTATTCCACTTTTAGCATACGGGATAAAAAAATTAAGAGAAAACTTAAATGAGGAAACATTTCCTTTCATTGCAACATTAACAGCTTTATCATTTTTAGTAATGCTCATAAATATCCCTATTCCCGGTGGAACAAGTGGACATGCAATAGGAACGGCAGTTTTATCAATATTATTTAACCCATGGGTTGCCTTTGTATCTATAAGTTTTGTTTTAATTATACAGTCTCTAATTTTTGGAGATGGTGGTATCACTGCTTGGTCTGTTAACTCTTTAGGAATGGGTTTCATCGCTTCATTTTCTGCATACTTTACATATAAGCTTCTAAATAGAATAAATAAAAATATTGCTCTGTTTATCTCTGGATGGATTTCAATAGTTGTAGCTTCTTTTTTCTTTGCTATTATCCTCGGTATTCAGCCTATAATTGCCCATGATGGTAGTGGAAAACCTTTATACTTCCCATTTGATATTTCAATAACTGTTCCTGCATTGTTAGGTTCTCATATACTTTATTTTGGAGTTATTGAAGGAATATTCACACTGATTGTTATTAAGTTTATTGAAAAAGTCAAAGCTCACAAACCGTTCGGAGTGGAAAATAATGAAACATAAGGATGTAAATCCTGTTTTATCTTATTATCTGTCGGCTATTTTAGGAGTTAGTATAATATTTTTAACTTTTTGGAGTTTAAAAAATATTAAGAGATGAAAGAAAAAATTCTTTTTGCCTTTTATATTATTGGTGTAGTAGTTTTAACTTCTATTCATAATATATACTTTTTTATAGGTTCTATAGTTATCCTATTTATCTTATCGGGAAGACAGTTTTTTAAAATAACAAGAAAAACCTTAAAAGCTATACTGATTTTTAACTCCTTTATAACAATTTCCTATATAGGCTATGCAATTTATAAAGATATTAGCTGGATAGACTATATACTTTTAATAAATTTAAGGGTTTTCAGTATCACTTTTCTAACATTTTTATTTATATCAAAAGTAAACCTTTTTAAAGCTTTATCATTTTCTAAAACCCTTTCATATATATTAGTTTTATCTTACACTCAGATTTTAACCTTCAAAAAATATTTAGAAGATTTTAAATTTACATTAGAAAGCAGACTTCTAAATAAACCTAAACTATCAGATAGCTATAATTTTGTTTCAAGTATGTTTTTTTATTTTTTTAATAAATCAATAAATAACTCTAAAGAAATTTCACAGGGAATGAAGTCAAGGGGCTTTTTCAATGATTGAGTTAAAAAATGTTTACTTTAGATACAACAACAATGAGATATTGAAGGATATAACCTTTAAAGTCAAAGAGAAAGAGAAAGTTGTTTTACTTGGAATAAATGGAAGTGGTAAATCTACCCTTTTAAAAATAATAAATGGGCTTTTGTTCCCTCAAAAGGGAAAGTATTTCTACAAAGGGGTAGAGATTAACAAAAAACAGTTAAAAAATAAGGAGTTTAACAGAAAGTTTAGAAGGGAAGTTGTGTTTTTATTTCAAAACCCAGACAGTATGATATTTAATCCTACAGTTTACGATGAGATAGCTTTTGGATTGAGACAGCTTGGAGATAAAAATGAAGATATTGATGAGAAGGTAAAATACTGGGCTGAAAAGTTAGGAGTTTATAAATACTTAAATGACCCACCGTTTAATCTAAGTGGCGGAGAAAAGCAGAAGGTATGCCTTGCCGCACTTCTAATTTTAGAGCCTGAAGTTTTACTACTTGATGAGCCAACGGCAAATTTAGACCCAAAAACAACAGGATGGCTTATAGATTTTTTATATGAACTTAATTTAACGACTATTATAACAACACATAATTTAAGTTTATCTTTGGAGCTTGGAGATAGGGGACTTGTATTGTCAGAAGACCACCAGATAATATATGATGGGAATCTTGAAGAGTTTGTAAGAGATATTGAAATGTTAAAAAAGGCTGGTTTAGTCCACATTCACAGACACAGACATGGAAACATAGAACATAGACACTTCCATACACATGATTTTTAAACTTGTAATTGATTAATAAATTTATTATTCTTTAAAAGCACAACTATATTACACATATGGTTATAAATGATAAAAACATTTGGAGATAAAGAAACTAAAGAGCTTTACACAAAAGGAAAAAGTAAAAAATTTCCACCTGAAATTTTAAATAGAGCTTTAAGGAAGTTAGAAATGATAGATATGGCAAATTCAATAGATGATTTAAGAGTTCCACCTTCTAATCATTTAGAAAAGTTAAAGGGAGATTTAAAAGATTTTTATAGTATAAGAATAAATAACCAGTATAGAATTATCTTTAAATTTATAAATGGAAACGCTTATGATGTAAAGATTGTTGACTATCATTAAGGGGGTTCTTTGAAATGAAAACATTAGCTAAAGATAGAGAGTTTTATAAAGCTCCACCAATTTATGAACTAGAAAGACAACCTATACATCCTGGTGAAATACTATTAGAGGAATTTCTAAAACCGCTAAATATATCTCAAACAGAATTAGCAAAAGATTTAGGAGTGAGTTTTAGAACAATTAATGAGATTGTAAATCAAAAGAGAAGAATATCTCCAGAAATGGCTATAAGATTAGCTCAAAGATTTGGAACAACTCCAGAGTTTTGGTTAAATGGGCAAAATAGATATGATTTATGGAAGGCATACCAAAAATTAAAGAAAAAAGTTTAGAGAGGAAAATTTTCCCTATTAATTATGAACAGTATCTTCTTATATTTTTTATATAGTCCTCTGTATTTTTTATAACTTCTAAAAGTTGAGGTGTGTATTGTATTACTAATTTAAAAATTTTTACTATGTCTAGTATATATTCATGAACAAGTTTATTTCTTAAATCTTTCATCTCTATTAGCTGTTCAAAATCCTCAATAAAGCCTCTTTTTTCTGCCCTTATCAGTATATCAAGTTTATTTTCTACATCTTCAAGTTCATATATATCTAAATTTCTTAAAACTTTGTATATAAGTATATCTACAGACCTTCCAAACCTACTGCTTAAAGCCTCTAGATTTGTTAGTTGTTCTTCTGATAAATCTTCTAAAGAAGAAAAGTTATATTCTTTACATACACTAAAACTTCTTTCTAACCATAAACTGTTCTTTTTAAGAAGCCTTAAATTTTCACATAACTGTTTCTTTAACTTTTCTCTACTCAAATTTCCACCGCCTGATTATATATTAATTCTATAAAGTTTGTTTCCTTTTTATTTTTAGCTATTAGCAAATCTATTTTCCTATCTCCAAGAAATTTTATCAATTTAGCTTTTATTTTTAACTGGATTTCTAAAGAAATATTTTTTGAAATAACAAGAATATCTATATCCCCACCTTTTTTATTTAAATTTGCTCTACTTCCATATATGTATATTTTTGCATTTTTATCAAAAGACTTTATAACCTTTTTAATAACATCTATTTCCCAATCTTTAAGCCGAACTTTTTTATATACTCTCAATTTCTTTATCCTAAATCTAGAAGCTATCTTAACAATTTAAAATTATACTATTAATTTAACGACTATTATAACAACACATAATTTAAGTTTATC
This sequence comes from Persephonella sp., assembly GCA_003978565.1. GTDB lineage: Bacteria > Aquificota > Aquificia > Aquificales > Hydrogenothermaceae > QNZC01. Next base: position 6,370 of record QNZC01000078.1, read on the forward strand.
TTTGGAGCTTGGAGATAGGGAACTTGTATTGTCAGAAGACCATCAAATAATATATGACGGAAATTTTGAAGAGTTTGTAAGAGATATTGAAATGTTAAAAAAGCTAAATTAGTTCATATTCGTAAAGATATACATAGAAACATAAAACATATGCATTATAATCCTCATTATTTTATTTTTAGTATAATAATTTTTATTTTTTGGAAGGTAAAAACATGATTTTTAATAAAAATCTTGATGATATTAATTATAGTGATATAAAGAATTTAATTAATGAGAAAACTCCTGAAAGTAGATATTTAGATTACAAATCTGAATTGCATTTGTCGAAAGAAAGTGAAAAAAAAGAGTTTCTAGCAGATATAATATCATTTGCTAATGCTGAAGGAGGTTTTATTATCTATGGAATTAGGGCAGAAAATGGTATACCAGTAGAAATAAACGGTATTTCTATTCCAAATTTAGATGAATTTCTATTACGAGTGGAACAAATAATTAGAAATGGTATTGAACCAGTTATTATAGGTAAAAGTAATGAAGAGATTTCTATTAAAAATATAGAAATAAGTAATAACACCTATATTCTTTTAATAAAAATTCCAAAAAGTATTTATTCCCCGCATAGAGTAAAAAACACAGGAAAGTTTTTCAAAAGAGGTGAAAGAGGAAAATATGAGATGCCATATGAAGAGTTAAAAATGGCTTTTTTAAATTCTGAAACAGTAAATATGGATAAAAAACTTTTTGAAAAGTTTTTAAATTTTTTACCCAGTGATAATCCAAGCATAATATTTGTTAAAGAGCATAATTTTAGTTTTCCATTTAATGAAAATTTACTCAAACTTCTAGAAGAATTTTTAAGAACATGGAATAATGCTGAATATGAATTTTTTGATGAAGATTTAGAAAGATTAAAAGAACAGTTGTATTCTCTGATAAAAGAATTTTTGCTCTTATTATCAGAAAATGTTTTTCCTTTAGGAAATTCTAATAAGTTTTTATCTGTTCCTTCTGAATGGGAATTGGAACAACCTGAAAGATTTCATAAAGTAGTATCTAAATTACATGAACTTGGAGATAAGATTTATCAAACTCATCAGGAGCTAATTAGAATTGGAAGGAAGAAGTTAAAAGTATAATTTCTCTTAATAAAATGAAAAAACATTTAAAAATTCATCTTACAGGTGCGGTTCAGGGAGTAGGTTTTAGACCTTTTGTTTATAATCTTGCTAAAAAGTTAAATCTAAAAGGATATGTGATAAATGATACTTATGGAGTTATTATTGAGATACAAGGAGAAGAAAAAGATATAAATCAGTTTTTAATCTCAATACATACAGAAAAACCACCACTTGCCCATATATTTTCACAGGAAATAGAGGAACTTCCTCTAACAGAGTTTAAAGATTTTGAGATAAGAAGCTCAAAAAGTAAAGGAAAAAAAGAGGTTTTTATCCTACCTGATATTTCAACCTGTGAAGAATGTTTAAAGGAGCTTAATGACCCAAAAAACCGAAGATACAGATACCCATTTATAAACTGCACTAACTGTGGACCCCGTTTTACTATTATTGAAAAACTGCCTTATGATAGACCAAATACAACAATGAAAAAGTTTAAAATGTGTTCTGACTGTGAAAGTGAATACAATAATCCAAATAATAGAAGATTTCACGCTCAACCGAATGCCTGTCCTGTTTGTGGTCCTTATATAACCCTTTACACTTCATATAAAAAACTTGTATCAGAAAAAGAACAGGCTTTAAAAGACACAGTAGCTCTTTTAAAAGAGGGAAAAATCCTTGCAATTAAGGGAATTGGTGGATTTCATTTGGTATGTGATGCAACAAATGATAAGACCATAAAAATATTAAGAGAAAGAAAAAGAAGAGGTGAAAAGCCGTTCCATCTTTCCGTGTCCATAATCGTGCATGTCTGTCCATTTGGTTAGGAAACCACCACAAACAACAAAGCAATTTAGACTGGTAAATCCCTGACGGAACGGAGCTCTGGCAGGAATATCCCTTGGGCTCTACCCTCGGGA
>QNZC01000034.1 GCA_003978565.1 Persephonella sp.
ATATGGCGAATATTTTTAATACTTTTATTAATGGGTTCTTTATATATACTATACAATTCCTTCTTTAGCTAAAATTTCTCCTATAAAGTATAATGAGCCTGTTATAAGAAAAATTGTGTTTTTATCATTCTCATTTTGAATAAATTCTTTAATCTCGTTAATGTCCTTTAAAAATTTCAAATCTGGATACTGCTTTTTTAACTCATCAGCTTTCATTCCCCTATCAAATGACATTTCAACAAATATAACCTCTTCACTGAAGTTTTTGGTAATCTTTAAAATCTTTTGAAAATCTTTATCTCTCATAAAGGATAGAATTGTTTTAATATTTTTTCCTTTAAAAATTTCATTTATTTCTAAATAAGTTTTCTTTAGAGCATCTTCATTATGAGCCCCATCTAAAATAACCGTTGGACTTTCAGATAGTAGTTCCATTCTTCCCTTCCATCTTGTATTCAAAACAGCCCTATAAACAATCTCCCTATCAATTGATTTTCCTAATCTTTCCATTAAAAGAATATAGCCTGTTAAAGCGGTAGCTAAGTTATTTCCCTGTCTATTTCCCAACAGTTTTGTTTCTAAACCTCTGAAAGAAATATCTTTAAAAGAGTAGCTAACCTTTTGTTTCATACCCTCAAAATAGGTTTCATACTGATAGTAATCTGGAGGATAGTAAATTTCCTTAATTCCTAACTCTTTAGCCTGTTCTAACAGTTCAGATTGATTTGTTCCTAAAACTAAAGGTCTATCTTTTCTTGCAATACCTAACTTCTCAAAAGCTATCTTCTCTAAAGTATTACCTAGTATATGTGTATGGTCAAAGCCAACATTCGTGATAATTGATACCTCCGGATAAACAACATTAGTGGCGTCGTATCTCCCACCTAATCCGATTTCCAAAACTGCAAAATCAACCTTTTCTTCACTGAAATACAGAAATGCCAATACTGTAGAAGCTTCAAAATATGTAAGGCTGTATTTGTCAATTAAAGGTCTTAAAAATTCTATATAACTGTTCAGTTTATACTCTGAGATATACTCTCTGTTTATCTGCCATCTTTCCCTTTCATCTACTAAATGGGGAGATGTAAACAGTCCCACTTTGAAACCTGTATGTCTCAATAAACTTTCTAAAAGGGCAGATGTAGAGCCTTTACCATTAGTTCCTGAAATTAGAACAGAACTAAAACTATCTTGAGGATTTCCTAACTCATTTAATACCCTTTTAACTCTGTCTAAACCTAAATCTATATGGAAAACCTTTTTTTTAAACAGCTCATAAAGTTTCAATCTTAAAAACTCCTTGATAAGATTACTCCTAATACTGCCCCAGTTATAGATAAGAAGTTATTTAATAGTATATTAACTAACGCCTTTGAGATTTCTCCATCTTGTAATAGAGAAACTGTTTCATATGAAAATGTTGAAAATGTTGTGAATGCCCCTAAAAATCCAACTGCAAAGAACAGTCTAACTAATGGGTCCATAGCCAGCCTTTCAATTGTTAATACTGTAAAAACTGCAAGTATAAATGAACCTAATGTATTAACAAATAAAGTTCCAGCTGGAAATGATAAACCGAATATTTTATTTATATATCCAGATACTAAATATCTACTTAAAGCCCCTAAACTTCCACCTAACATCACAGCTAGTATTTCCAATGTAAATACCTTCTATCTTCTTTCCAAATTTTTTGAAATTATAACAAAAAAGAAAAAATCTATATTTTAGTAAATTAAACTCAAATTATATTTGAAAAATCCACTAAATTAGTATAAATTTTAATATTAAAAATAAATTTTATGGAGGAATTAAGGTGGGAGTAAATATAGTAATAGATGTCAGTGAAAGAGATTTTCAGGAGAAAGTTATAAAACAGTCCTATAAAAACCCTGTAGTTGTAGATTTCTGGGCTCCGTGGTGTGGTCCCTGTCAGATATTAAAACCAGTATTAGAGAAGTTAGCTAAAGAATATGGATTTACTTTAGCAAAGGTGAACACAGATGAAAACCAATCTATAGCTTTCCAGTATGGTGTTAGTGGAATTCCTGATGTCAGAATATTCGTTAATGGGAAAGAAGTTGATAAGTTCGTTGGAGCTTTACCAGAACCAAAGATAAGACAGATTTTAGAGAAATATATAAAGACAGATATAGATGAGTATTTAGAGAAAGCTCAAATGGAGTTTATGGCAGGTAATATATTAAAGGCTGAAGAGCTTTATAACTACTTAATCAAGAAATATCCTGACAATAAAAAAGTTATTCTTGAGGTAGCAAAGTTTTTCATAAAGTTAGGAAAACTGAAAGAAGCGGAAAATCTCTTAAGTAAAATAAAAGAGTATGACAAAGATTACTACCCTAAAGCTCAAGCATTAAAAGAATTAATAGAGTTTAAAAAATACTGTGAGGAGTTAACAGAGGAGAATGAGCTTGATAAACTCTTAAAGGAAGGAAGTTGTGCATTAATCAAAGACAACTATAAAACGGCATTAGATAAATTTTTAAAGATAGTCCAGATTAATAAGAACTATAAAGACCAGATAGGTAGAAAGGCTATGGTTTCTGTATTTAATCTACTGGGAGAAGGTAATCCTTTAACTAAAGAGTATAGAAGAAAGTTAGCCATGTGGCTTTATTAGTTAGTTTAATTGTCTAGCAGTTAATACAGTTTAAGAAACCGTTTAAAAATTAGATAAGGTCAAATTGAATTCTGTTGATTTTCCCTTTTAATCTCTTCTGTATATCTTTTTTTTATAAAAAATTAAGATTACTGTTAAGAAGAAAGGCATTAGTATATAAGAGATATAAATTTCTTTTATATGTGAAACAAAAAAGGTTTTATTATTAGTTAGATAGACATCTCCTATTAATATTCCAGTTTTATTTAACCCTAAAGCTGATTTTATCTCACCTACAGGAGAAATAACCGCAGAAACTCCAGTATTCGCAACCCTAACCAGATACTTACCTGTTTCTATTGCTCTAATTCTAGACATTTCAAAATGTTGATAAGGTCCAGATGTGTCCCCGAACCATCCGTCATTTGTAATATTAACTATTAGATTTCCATTTTTACTAAAATCTGCTACAAAATAGGGAAATATACTTTCAAAACATATGAGAGGAATAATTTTAAAATCCTTATAGACTATTAAATTTTTCTCTTTACCTTTTGAAAAATCTATTCCTACAGTTAGATAAGGGATAATTTTAGAGAAGATAGTAAAAGGTTCTGGTGTATATTCCCCAAAGGGAACAAGTTTTATCTTTCTATACTGTGATAAAACTCTACCATTTTTATTAAAGAGGGTAATTGTGTTGTAAACATTTATATCATTTATAGTTAAAATAATATCATCTATTCCTGTAAGTATAATTTTTGTTTTAATTTCCCTTAAAGAGATAAAAAAATTTATATATCTCTCATCTATATAAGATGGTGAAAATGGTAATGAGCTTTCTGGTAAAATAACAATATCCAGAAGATTTACTTTATCAGCTCTTTTAATAAACTCTGTATACTTACCTAGAATATAATCTTTTTTAGATTTATCCAATTTCTCATTCTGCTTTATATTCCCTTGAATTATGGCAACTTTCTTCTTAACTCCATCATCTGTGTATCCTTTTATACGAGTATATCCATAGATATAAATACCTATAAATATCCCAACAATTATAAAAAAGCTCAATATAGATTTAATATTTCTAAATTTAAAAAGATAAAATGTAGCCACTGACAGATATAGGGCAATTATTGATAGAAGGTATATTCCACCTATAGAGCTTATCTGTGCTATCTCATTTATAGGTGATAATGTATATCCCATTAAGTTCCAAGGAAAACCTGTAAATGGGAAGAATTCTCTAGTTATCTCAATTAAAACCCAGATAAGGGGAGCTACAAGGAGAGCATTATTACCAACATAATTTTTTAATGTGTAAACTGCCAAAGAAAATATAACAAATTGGTATATAGAAAAGACAAAAGAAAACAGAATTAATATTAAATTTGCCAATATAAAATTCGTATCTAAATAAACTTCCATTGCATAGGTAAACCAACCAAAAGCAAAAAAACTGAAGGAAAAACCTATAAGAAATGAGATTAATAGATGTGTTCTAAAATTATCCTCAATCAAAGATTTAAATAAAAAGAAGAAACCAATTAAAAAGCTAAAAGAAAAAAAATATTTAGGAAAGGATAAAGCTATAAAAAGCCCGGATAATATAGGGATAAAAAAATACTTACTGAAAATTCTTAATATATTCTTTTTCCTTGTTTTCAAGTTTTCCATCTGAAATAATCTCTTTTATTATATAAGGTCTCTTTTCTTGAGCTTCATAATAAGTCCTAGTTATTAATTCTGCAACTATACCTGTTGAGATTAACTGTATTCCTGATAAAACTAAGAGTGTTCCAAATATTAAAAGTGGTCTCTGTCCTATATCCTCTCCTAAGAATAGTTTTATAAAAACAAGATAAATTAAACTAAAAAATCCTATCAGAAACAGTATCAAACCTAATCCACCGAAAACTCTTAAAGGCTTTGTTCTATAATCCAGTAAAAATTTAACTAAAAATAAGTCTAAAATAACCTTAAATGTTCTTGATATTCCGTATTTAGATTTTCCGTATATTCTAGGATGATGTTTAACAGGTATTTCTGTTATCTTTGCTCCTACTGATTTTGCTAAAGCAGGTAAAAATCTATGCATTTCTCCGTAATAGTCTAGTCTTTTGGCAACTTCAGACCTGTATGCCTTTAAAGAACAACCGTAATCGTGTAGGTGGACGCCTGTAGTTCTTGATATTAACCAGTTAGCAATCCTTGAAGGAAGGGTTCTAGTTAAAAAAGTATCTTTTCTATCTTTTCTCCAACCGCTAACTATATCATAACCATTATTTAACACTTCTAAAAGTTTGGGAATATCTTCAGGGTCATTCTGTAAATCTCCATCCATAGTTATAATCACATCTCCTCTAGCCATCTGAAAACCTGCAGACATTGCGGCAGTTTGCCCAAAGTTTTTTCTAAAGTTAACACCTACGACATGTTTATCCTTCTCTGCAAACTCTTTTATAATTTCCCATGACCTATCTGTGCTACCGTCATCAACGAGTATTATTTCATAACTTTTTCCTAAATTATCTAACACAGATTTTAACTTTTCATAAAGGATAGGAAGATTTTCTTCTTCATTATATATAGGAATAACTATAGACAACTCAACATTATTTTTGTCCTTTTGATTAACTTCGACAGTATCAACTTTCTTTAAACTCTCTTCCATCTTTAACCTTTATTATTTTTTTATTTATGAAATTAAATTTTAAGGGAAAAATAACTGAATTTCATTACAAAAATAAATATATAAAATTATTTCATCATTAACATCATTGTAATAATTGTAATATATTATTAAAATAATTAACTCTAATTTTTTCTTAGGGGAAATTCTAAATAAATGGAACACTCTACAAACATACCTTTCCTTTTAATTTTTGGGATTATAACCGTAGTTCTATTTATTGCTGGATATATAGGGAAATTATTAAAATTCCCATCCATTCTATTTTATATATTAGCAGGTTTACTTTTAGGACAGTTTCTTCATGAAAATGAGGCATTAGAGGTATTTAGCGAGTTAGGATTAGTTTTTCTATTTTTTTACTTAGGTTTAGAGTTCAATATAGTAAGAGCTATTCATACTGCAAAAAAAATATGGTCTGTAGGAATACTAGATTTTTTGTTTAACTTTGGATTGATATTTTTAATTAGTAAATCTCTAGGTTTTCCCCTATTTCAATCTGTTTTGATTGGTGGCGTTGCATATGCATCTTCTTCTGCTATTACAACCAAGATTATTGTTGATAATCACAGGATAGCCAATCCAGAAACTGAGCTTATATTAGGCTTAATGGTTTTTGAAGATATTGTAGCTCCTATACTGTTGGCATTTATATCTGCTGTTGCTTTAGGTGGAGAGTTATCACCTCTAAACTTTGGATTTATAATTCTTAAGGTTATTCTGGTGTTTGCATTTGCGATAGGGGTAGCAATCTTTTTTAAAAATCATATAGCAAATTTTATAGATAGATTTATAGAGGAAGAAATATTCACTTTATTCTCATTTGGAGGATTAATTTTATTTGCGGGAATTACACAGTTTATAGGATTGTCAGAGGCATTAGGGGCGTTCTTAATGGGAATGATTGTCTCAGAAACAGGAAAATCACACGATATAGAAAAAATAATGTTTGCAATAAAAGATTTGGCAGTAGCAATATTTTTCTTCCTATTTGGAGCAAGTATTAAATTTTCATCAAATATAGATTTTAGCTTTATTGTTTTCATGTTTGTAATAGTAATTGTGTCAATTTTAGGTAAATTTTTAACAGGATTTTTAGGAGCTTTGATATATGGATTATCAAAGAGAAAGGCTATAGAAACAGGTTTAACAATAGTAAACAGAGGAGAGTTTTCTATAGCTATGTCAAAGTTTGCTCCTAATGTTCTTCTTCTATTTATCGGAGTTTACGTTCTAATTATGTCCTTTGTAGGAATTCTGACCGCCCAGTATGCACCTAAAATAGCTGAAAAAATTGTTCCTAAGAAAAAGAAGAAAAAGAAGAAGAAAAAAGTAAAAACTCCAGAGTATATTTAATAAAAAACAAAATCCTAAATCTGATATTAATTTTTCTATTATAAAATTTTCTCTCTCTTATAAAGAATAATTATATTTAAAGTAATAAAACTACAAATTTTTTCTAAAAATATGTAAAATATTTACATAATTTGCAATAAAATTTAGAAAGGTGGACAGTTTAATGATAATAAACTTTGCTATAGAAAATTTTCGTTCAATAAATGAAAGAGTAGAGTTATCTTTTGAACCCGTAAAATATAAAACTGAAAAACATTTAGAGGATATTTATATTTATAAATCTAAATCTGGTATAGAAGTTTTAAAACTAGCTATAATATATGGTCCAAATGCTTCAGGAAAGACAAATATTTTAAGGGCTTTAGACTTTTTAAAAAGATTTATTTTAAAACCACCGTCATCTAAAACAGATGTAATAGATTTGAAACCTTTTAAATTTACCCAAGATAAAAAAAATACAGTTTTTGAAATAGAATTTTTACATGACGATATTAAATATTCATATTTTATAGAACTTAACGAAAAAGAAGTTATAAAGGAAGAAATATATTCCTTTAAGCCAAAAAAATATCTTGTTTTAAAAAGATATAAAGAAAGTAATGATATCAAAATCAAATATGGTTCCAAAATAAAATTATCTAAACATGCAAAAGAAATTATTCTTTATAGAACTTTACCTAATAAATCTGTAATTAGTAGTTTTTCGGAAGTTAATATAAAAATCCCTGAAATAGAAAGTATTATTAAGTGGTTTAATAGTTATTTAATGCCTACCATATATCCTAAAACTGATTTAACGAATTTTGCTTTAGATAAATATGGAGATAGTGAAGTAAACAAGGATATTGTTTTAAAAGCACTTAAAAGAGCAGACTTTAACATTTCAGATATAAAAATAGACAAAGAGGAAAGAGAAATAGATGTAGAAGAGATAAAATTTATACTAGATTTTCTAAAGCAAATAGATAGCAGTTTAAGAGATATTAGTTCAGAAAAATTAAGAAATAAAGGTAAAGAAATAAAAATAAAAAGATTTGAATTTGAGCATATAATTAATGGAAAAAGGTATTATTTAGAATATGAAGATGAATCAGCAGGAACTCAAAGATTTTTTCAGTTAGCTGTAGTATTAGCTTTACTAATTGAAAATAATTTAATATTTCCAATAGATGAAATAGAATCTTCTTTGCATCCCGATTTAATAGAATTTTTTCTAGATTTATTTCTATTTAATACGAAAAGTATAGCAAGTCAATTAATTTTAACTACCCATTACAGAGAATTATTAATGAACGATACGATAAGAAGAGATATTGTATGGTTTACAGATAAAATGGAGAATTCTTCAACGGAACTATACTCTTTAACAGACTTCAAAAGTAGTGAATTTAGAAACACTAATTCAATTTACAATTTTTATAAAACGGGTAAATTAGGAGCTAAACCATTCTTGGGTTCATATAGATTAAAGGAGATAAAAATTGGGAAGAAGAAATAAAAGAAAATTAAGAAAAACATCTATATCTTATTTAGTTTTAGTGGATGGAGACACAGAAAGGGAATATTTATATACTTTAAGAAATGAGAAAAAAATAATAATTGATTTAGAACCTAAGTTTGATAAAAAAAGTCCGAAAGAAATAAAAAAAATTTTAAGAGAAGAGTATAGAAACTACGGTGAACTACTACCGATTAAAATCGGTAGCTTCTGTAGGG
>QNZC01000058.1 GCA_003978565.1 Persephonella sp.
TCATTAAATCTATTAGTTTTTCCTTGTCTCTTTCATTTTCAAAAGTTAGTTTACAGTGTAGGGTTATCATTTTTTTAATATCTTTTCTTTTCCTAATTTATAAGAGTTATCCTACTTATCCCATAAAGCTCTTTTATGTTTTTTATACTTATCAATTTTTTCTCCATAGTGTTGGTTATTTTACAATTTTTTATAGTTTATAACAACTGTTGTGAACCTCCCTATTTCGTTTTCATTTGAATAATATTTTGTATATGTTGAAACTATTTATATACTATCGTTATATCTAAAATCTAAAATAAAATTGTATAATTCTTTCAATTTACTTTTAATAAAGGAGAAATATTATGGTCTACTATATAGATTTAAGAAAGAAAAAAAAGAAACAGAAGAGAGATACAAGGAAAAGTTATAGAATAAGATTTTTAGACACAAATAAGTTTGATGATATAAATAATATTCCTTTAATTTTAAATAGAAAAAGTTATATAGTCATTGAAACTGAAAAGGGAGAGGAACTTGTAAAGGTTTTAGGAGAAATTCCCTATGACCCAAACAACAATACAAATCATAAATTTTTAAGGAAGGCTTCTAAAAAAGATTTTCAAACATTTAAGATGAATGAAAAGGAAGCTGAAAAAGCATTAAAGCTATGTAAAAACTTATCGGAAAAATATGGACTTAAAATGAACTTATTGAAGGCATACATACCTTTAAATCGTTCTAAAATACTTTTTTACTATGTTTCTGAAAGTAGAGTTGATTTTAGAGAACTGGTAAAGGAACTGGCAAAAAAGTTAAAAATCAGAATAGAGATGAGACAGGTAGGTGTAAGAGATGGTGTTCAGATATTAGGTGCTGTCGGTGTGTGTGGTAATACCTGCTGTTGTAATGGTTTTATAGATAAGTTTGAAACTGTTAATATTGAGATGATAGAAGAGCAAAATCTACCACCTATTCCATCCAAATATACAGGTGTATGTGGAAGATTAATGTGTTGTTTATCCTTTGAACAGGAAATATACTCTATAAGAGGAGAACTTCCACCTATAAATAGTTTGATAGAAATTGATGGAAAGAGATACAGTGTAAGAAATCAAGATTTTATTAGAGAGTTGGTAGAATTAGCTGATGATGCGGGAAATCTTATCTATATCCCCTTTGATGAAATAAAACAAAAGGAGATTAGTATAGTTGAAGAGAGTAAGAACTGTGAAAATTGTAAATGTCCCAAAAATGAGTTAGATAATTTCTTAAAACAGAATTATGAAAACACAAATTTCCCAGAGGATTAAAGAAATGGAGGATAGAAAAAAAATTCCATTGGAAATAGGAAAAAGGGTTTTAAGTGAAGAAGAAAAGGCTATAAACTCTGTTTTAAATTCTTTAGATAACTCATTTGTGGAAGCGGTAGAGCTTATATTAAATACAAAAGGTAAACTAATAATCACAGGTATGGGAAAATCTGGATTAATAGGTAAAAAATTGTCTGCAACATTTTCTTCCACAGGCACACCTTCATTTTTTTTACATCCTGCAGAGGCTATACATGGAGATTTAGGGGTTATAGCTAAAGATGATACTATTTTAGCTATCTCTAATAGTGGAGAAACTCCTGAAATTTTAGCAATAATTCCAACTGTAAAGAGATGGGGAAATAAAATAATTGCTATCACAAATAATCCAAATTCAACACTTGCAAAGTATAGTGATATACATCTCTATCTAAATGTAGAGAAGGAGGCTTGTCCTTTAAATTTAGCTCCCACTTCAACCTCAACGGCAACTTTAGCTCTAGGAGATGCTTTAGCTGTTGCAGTTTTTGAGATGAAAGGATTTACAGCAGAAGATTTTGCTAAATACCATCCGGGGGGAAGTTTAGGAAAAAAACTTATGAGAGTAAAGGAGATAATGCATACAGGAGAAGAACTTCCTTTAGTATTTCCATCGACACCTTTAAAGGAAACTGTTATAACTATTTCTGAAAAAGGGTTTGGGGCAACTTTTGTTGTGAATAAAGATAAAAATTTAGTTGGGATAATCACAGATGGAGATTTAAGAAGATTTATAAATAAAGGTGGTAGTATAGATAACAGTTTAGCTAAAGATGTGATGACACTATCCCCAAAATATATTACTGATAATAAGCTAGTTTTAGAAGCATTAGAGATAATGGAAAGATTTAATATAACTGTCCTACCAGTTGTCAAAGATGGTAAACCTATAGGATTAGTTCATCTTCACGACGTACTAAAAAGTGGAGTTGTTTAAAGAGGATATTATGATTTTCATTTTAATCATTTTAATTTTACTAATAAGCGGTATATTTATAGTAGGGGTAATTTAAAGAAAGGGGGAAAACACTATGAAAAAGAATAAAAATATATTAATTATATTAATCTTTTTATCAATATTTTCAATATCACTATCTTCTCCATTAGATGATTACAGTGAAAACGTAAAAAATGATAACAGCAATATGGCTTTATATACACCTGTAAATCCAAAAGAGTATAACGATAATACTCTCTTCGTAATACATATAGATGTTGGGAATAAAGAAAGATTAGATAGTTATCAATATGAAGATAACACTGTTTTAAGAGGTTTAGAAAGAGGTATTAACAGTTATGTAAATATACTAAACAATATTAGAAATAGAAAAACTCCTTTTTTTAGAAGACATTAAAAACTGTCGTGTAATGGACAGGAAGCATTCTCATTATATATCTTATTTATAAAACTGTTATGTCTTCTCTCTTCTCCTATTGTAGATATATCAAAGTGTCCGGGTAAAACAGTTGTATCATCAGATAATCTAGATAATAATTTCCTTATACTTATTTTTAACTGTTCTTCGTTTCCAAATATTAAATCTGTTCTTCCAGCACTTCCTCTAAATAATGTGTCTCCAGTCAAAACTATCTTTACATCTGGCTCATATATACATACACTTCCCGGAGAATGTCCCGGTGTATGAATTATCTCAAATTCAAGTTTCCCCATCTTTATTTTATCGCCATCTTTTATAAATTCATCTGGCATGGGACAAGGATAAGCCTTTATTCTCTTTGCAAATCTAGAAAAAGGATTTTCCGTTAAGAAAAATAAATCTCCCTCGTGAAGTAAAAATTTAGCATCGGGAAATTTTTCTTTGAAAAAACCAACATGACCTATATGGTCAAGATGGGCATGAGTTGCAAAAATATATTTCAAATTGAAATCACCAAATTTTTTTATTTCTTCTAGAATTAACTCTCCCTCTGCTCCCGGGTCAAATAGGGCAACATCGTTGGCAGATAAGTCCTTAATAATTACACAGTTTGTTTTAAATAGACTAACTGGTATTATATCTATAAATAAATCTTCACCAATATTCAAATGCCTTTTTGATTTCCCTTTTCCAAACATCTATTGAAATCTCCATTATTTCACCAAAATAATTTTTTTATAAAAACATTAATTAAATATATCCAATCTCTTATTTAAGTAAATCTTTAAAAATATCTACCTTTGTGTTCTGTATTAATTCTAACATATCTCTATTATATAGTTTTTCATATTTTAATGAGCTAACTTCACCATGTCCCGGAATTATTTGGGTTTCATCAGGTAATAACAATAACTTCTGTAAACTTAATGCTAAATCCTTTTCACTTCCACCGGGTAAATCTGTTCTACCAATGCTACCTTTAAATATTGTATCTCCCGTTATTAACAACTGATAGTCATTATCGTAAAAACATACACTTCCCGGAGAATGTCCCGGTGTTTCTATTACATAAAAGTTAAATCTACCAAACTTTATTGTAGAACCTTCTTTTATCGTTATATCCGGTTCTGGACAGTTTTCAGCTTTTAATAGTTTTTTAAAATTCGGAAACAGTTCATTATTAAGTAAATATATATCCTTTTCATTCATATAGAAGGGTGTATCAGGAAATTTTCTTTTCAGGAAGCCCACCTGTCCAATATGGTCAATATGTCCATGGGTTGCCAGTATTCCCTTTAAATCATATCCCTCAATCTCTTCTTCTATTTTCCCTCCTTCAGCACCCGGGTCAATCACCAGAACTTCTTTATTCTCCTCATTAAAAATTAAAATACAATTTTCAAAGATTGGACCTGTGGTTATGATTTTTACAATCATTTTTATATCCTTTTAGGTTTCTTTTAAGTATTTTTTATCAACTAAATTAGTTGTATAGCTTCCATTTAAAAACTCTTCATCTTCTAGAAGTTTCAAATGAAAATCTTTTAATGTTTTAACACCCTCTATAACAAGCTCTTTTAACGCTCTTCTCCCCCTTCTTATAGCTTCTTCTCTATCTTTCCCAAAGACGATAAGCTTAGCTAGAAGTGAGTCATAGTAGGCTGGTATAACATAACCTTGATATATATGTGTATCTACTCTAACACCAAAACCTCCCGGTATGTAAAGCTTTTCTATTTTTCCAACATTTGGAACAAAGCTTTCTGGGTCTTCTGAATTTATTCTAAACTCTATTGCATGGAATTTTTGCTTAATATCTTCCTGTTTTATTGTTAAAGGTTGTCCATCTGCTATCCTTAACTGCCAAGAAACTATATCAACCCCTGTAATTACCTCTGTTATAGGATGTTCAACCTGTATTCTTCCATTCATCTCTATAAAGTAGAAATTTTTATTTTCATCAACTATAAATTCCACAGTTCCAGCTCCTACAAAATCTACCTCCTTCGCAAATCTTACAGCAACTTTTCCCATCTCCTCCCTAATATCATCTGTAAGGAATGGGGAAGGAGCTTCCTCTATTATCTTCTGGTGTCTTCTCTGTATAGAACATTCTCTCTCCCCAAGATGAATAACGTTTCCATACTTATCAGCTAGTATCTGTATCTCTATATGTTTCGGATTTTTTATATACTTTTCTAAATAAACTGTTGGGTCTCCGAAGTTCCCCTCTGCTTCCCTTTCAGCTATAGGTAACAGTTTTATTAACTCTTTTTCATTATTTACTATTCTCATTCCTCTACCACCACCACCGGCAGAAGCCTTAATTAAAAGCGGATAACCTATTTTTCTTGCAATTTTTATAGCATCATCTAAATCTTTAACAGGTGGACTTCCCGGTATTACTGGAACATTAGCTCTTATAGCCGCCTCTCTAGCCTTTGCCTTATCCCCAACAATCTCTAAAGTTTTAGAAGATGGTCCTATAAATGTAATATTACTTCTTTCACACAGTGCTACAAAGGTTGGATTTTCAGCTAAAAATCCATAACCGGGATAAACCGCATCTGCTAAAGAAACTTCTACCGCCGACAGTATAGAGGGAATATTTAAATAACTTTCCTTTGGATTTGCACCACCTACACATATTGAAAAATCGGCAAGGTCTTTATGTATACTGTTTTTATCTCCCTCTGAGTATATGGCTATACTTTCTCCTCCTAGCTCTCTTATAGACCTAATAGCTCTTACAGCTATTTCCCCTCTGTTTGCAATTAAAATTCTCTTTATATTTCTCAATTGTGAAATTTTTTCTCCCAAATTTTACCCCTTAAAGTTAAAAATTTTGGAAAATCGGAAATATATTATAAAATTTAAACCCACCTTTTAAAAGGTAAAACACCAAAAAAAATTTGAAATTTAATTTAAATTTTATAATATTTATTGAAAATTTTCGTTTAGAATATAACTATACTTTTTAATAATCAGAAAAGGTTTAAAATGACAAAAAAAATTCCAAAGGATTATAAAAGCAAGGGAATAACCTTAATTGGTGTAGAGGAAGAGGAAAAAGAAAAAGAAGAAAAAAAGTTAGACCCAAAAACATTAAAGAAAGTTAAAGAATTAAAACGTAAGTTAACTATACATATATCTATCCTATTTACCTATAAGGTATTAGTAATTCCTATATATATATATATCCTGATAAAAAGTTATTTGATAACTGACACTGATTTTTTAGATAAATTTCACAAGGTAAAATTTATACTAACTTTAGATATACAAAACTTTCTACTTTATGAGGTTATACTCATATTTATATTACATACTCTGAATTTATTTATTTTACACTCATTCTTCCAAAAAGCTTTAGAAAACAAAAATCTAATTAAGCATTTTGGACAAGGTTCTATTGTAAAGAGATTTACAGAGTTTTTAGAAAAGAACGATACCTTTAAATTTTTTGTTTACCTTTTAAACGTGTTTCTTCCTCTTTTAATTATGGTATATATATTCTTTAAGTCTGGGAAGTTACATAATATTTTATTTTACTTTCTAAATTCCATTGTAATTGCTTTAGCAACTTTATTTATAGTTATATTTCTTTACAGGAATATGGAAACATTCGATTTTGGTAGAAAGTTAGATATTTTGATTTGGTCATTCTTATATATAGTTTTTTCTATTTTTATTTTACATGCATACTTTATATACTTTTCTTTAAAATTTAATATAGGTAATAAAATTGCATATATAACATTTTTTATTTTATTTTTTATTTCAATATCGCTTTTATTTTTTATAAAGCTATTATTAAATAAACATCCCTCAATTTTGAATTTGGGAGCTATTTTTCTACCTACAGTAGTTCTTTTTTTCTCTATACTGGTAAGTGTGGTAAATATAATTTTTGTAGTTTTTGATAACAAACCTAAAAATATACGAACTCTAAGTTATCTTATACCTAAACTGGAAATTTATGGAGATGAATTTAATAGGATATACCTAAACAACGGTATAGATATAGATAAAAAATTTTCAGGGAAAAATGTATATATATCTTTCAAAAACCTAGATGAGGAAGATAAATTAAATTATTTTTTTAAAAGTTTGAACAAGTATGTATTCCAAGAGGAAAGTATAAATTACACAGAAAATATAGCAACAGCAAATCTTCTAAATAAAATTTCAACTTTATTATTCTTTCAAGAAGAAAACTTAAAGTTTGATAAATTAGTTAATATATATGCAGAACTATCAACATTTTATATGTCTAGATTAGATTTTACACATTTGGAATACTCTATATTTAATTACTCAACCTTTATAGACAGTTCAATCAAAGATGCAGTTTTAAAAGAAGTAGATTTCAGATACTCAATAATAAAAGATGTTGATTTTTCAAACAGTGATTTGTCTGGAGCTGATTTTTCTTTCTCAATTTTAATTAATCCAAAATTCAATAATACCAATCTAAAATCGGCAAATTTTTCATATGCAGTTCTAATAAATCCAATTTTCATAGAAGATAATAAAGGCAAAGCTTCCATAGAAGAAAGTAATTGGGAAAATGCTATTATTATTTTTCCTAAAATCTGTGAAAAATTTGAGAGTAAAAATAATAAAAACTTAGATGAAAAAAGCAAAAACTCTAACACTAAAGGGGAGACCGGTGCTTCTAAGAAAAATACTGAAATTGTCTGCTTAGACTTTAAACAAACTAGAAATATAGAAAGTGCATTAGTAATTCTTAACAGTAAAAATATTGATAAAAAATATCTAATCCGTTTCAGCTATCTAAACAGTCTCTCTGATTGGTATAAAAAATTAAAAAGAATATTAAAGAATGATAAAGAAAATAAAGAAAATAAATTAACTGCCACTTATTTCTTATATGTCTTAAATCTATTGAAAGATAATCCACAAACAAAGAAATTAATAGATGCTCCTTACAACAGAAGTATCAACTATTCAACTAAAATTCTGTATCAAAGATTTAAAACAGACCTTATAAAAAAAGGTATATTAAAAAAGCCTTTAGAAAAAAAACCTTTAGATTTTCTAATTAATATAGATAAAAGTAAGTATATCTTAACTGAAAAACAAAAAAATGGGTTAATAGTATTGTTAACTGTTGTTATTATGGCTACAGCTATATGTTCCTTCTGTAGAAAAACAAAATAGATATAAAAGCCCCCGAAAGTGTGGGGGCAAACCGATTTTTATATGTCGTAGTATAACTCAAACTCTTTAGGGTGAGGAACTAATCTTATTGCATCAACTTCTTCCTGTTTAGTTTCAATCCACATGTTGATAAAGTCCTCATCCATTACACCACCTCTGAGTAAGAAGTCCATATCTTCTTTTAATGCATCAATAGCTTCCTGTAAAGATGCAGGCATAGAAGGAACATTTGCTAACTCTTCAGGTGGTAATGCGTAAATATCTTTGTCTAATGGTTCTCCCGGATGAATTTTATTTTCAATTCCATCTATAGCCGCCATTAATAAAGCTACAAATGCTAAATATGGGTTAGATGATGCATCTGGAAATCTACACTCTATTCTTTTAG
>QNZC01000084.1 GCA_003978565.1 Persephonella sp.
TTATTGAGAAATTGAAAAAAGTTAAATTTAAAGAGCTAGAAAAGATAAGGATAGAGCAGAAAAGAATAAAAAAGTTAATTCAGTTTTTAAATCTGTATATGAAAAATGCTTTTTAATTTTTTTTAAATTTTTATTCTTCTTCATCTTCAACTCTTATCACTTTGGCTTTCCCTTTAGTTAAATTTGAACTCTCTACTTTTTCAATTGCCTTTTGAATACTGTTTTCTGAAGCTGTATGTGTCAATAGAACAAGTGGAATAAAATCACTGGAATTAGCTCCGTTATACAGCCCAACGACCTTTTCCTTTTGAATAACTGCCGCTATACTAATGTTATACTCTGCAAAGATACCAGCTATTTTAGAGAGAATTCCTACAGTGTCAGGAACCATAAACCTAATATAGTATCTTGTGTAAAAATCTGAAACTTTCTTTAAATTTAAATCTTTATGTTCCCAATTCATTGAGGTTATTTCTATCTCCCTACCTATCCCAAGGGATATACTTTTAGCTATGTCAACAATATCACTTACAACTGCACTGGCAGTAGGTAAACTTCCTGCTCCCTTTCCATAAAACATACTTTCACCAACATTATTACCTTTAATCATTATTGCGTTAAACACACCGTCAACTTTAGCTAGAGGATGTTCTGATGGTATAAATGTGGGATGAACTCTAACCTCAACCTCATTATTTTTGTATCCTTTAGCTATAGCTAAAAGTTTTAATGTGTATCCTAACTCTTTACCTAACTGTATATCTATTTTTTCTATATCTTCTATACCTTCAATATAAACATCTGAGAAGTTTAAAAAACCTCCATATGACAGAGAAGCTAAAATAGCTATCTTATGTCCTGCATCTACACCGTTTATATCTAATGTAGGGTCTGCCTCCGCATAACCTAGCTCTTGAGCCTCCTTTAATACCTCATTGAAGTTTTTTCCTTTACCATACATCTCAGTAAGGATATAATTTGTTGTTCCATTTAGTATTCCATAGATTTTTTCTATTCTATTACCAACTAAACTTTCCCTTAAAGCCTTGATTATCGGTATTCCACCTGCTACTGCTCCCTCAAAACCAATTCTTATATTTTTTTCCTCTGCAAGTGTGAAAATCTCTTTACCTTTTTCTGCTAGAAGATGTTTATTTGCAGTTATTATATGTTTTCCTCTATTTATACATTCCTTTATAAGTTTGTAAGGAAAATCTAAACCACCAACAAGCTCTACAACTATATCTATATCTTTATCATCTAATATTTCATCTAAAGAATAAGCCTTTTTTTCATCTGGTAGTGGATAAGGAAATTTTTTATTCCAGTTTCTAGTAAACACCTTCTTTAGATTAATCTTAATACCACTTCTCTTTAGAATAAGTTCCTTCTCTTCTTCTAAAATTTTTGCCACACCGTTACCAACAACCCCATATCCAACAATTGCAACATTTATCTCTTTAGAAAATTCCAATACTCAATCCTCCTGATTAGTTGTTAACTTTCAATTCAATTATAAACAAAATCCAAAATTTGATTTTGACAAAAATTATTTTTGATAAACTTTTTAATATATAATCAAATTAAAAAGGAAATTAAATTGAGTTTTTCTATAAAAAGAAAGATAAATTTTTATGAAACAGATGCCCAAGGAGTAGTTCACCATTCAAACTATCCAAGATACTTTGAGGAATTTAGAGGAGAGTTTTTAGAAAGATTAGGACTACCATATCACAAAGTTAGAGAAGATTTGAAGACAGATATAGTTCTTTTAACTCTTTATGTTAAATATAAGAAACCTATTAAATTTGGAGAGGTCATAAGAATAGAGGGAGATATTAAAATAAAAAATAAATATTTTTTCTCTTTTGATTATAAAATTTTTGTTGGGAATGACTTAAGAACAGAAGGTAAGACGGAGCATTGTTGTATATCCATTACAAATGGGAAAATTATATCTATACCGAAAGAAATTTTAGAAAGAGTTGGAGGGGTAAAAAAATGATAGATGAGAGACTATTAGAGATTTTAGCCTGTCCTAAATGTAAAAATGAGGTTGTATATATAAAAGATGGGTTTATATGTTTAAATTGTAAACTTCTCTTTAGAGTAGAGGATGGTATTCCTAACTTCTTAATTGATGAAGCTGAAAAATTAAATGATGAAGAAATAAAGAAATATATAAGTGAAAAATCATAAAAAGTTATTAAATAATATGTAAATAATTCAGTTTAATACACAAACTTTTTAGTGGAGGTCAGAATGGTAGAAAATGTAAAACCTGAAATTTTAGAAAAGATGAAAAAGTTTGCGGATAGCTTTGCTAAAAAATCTGGGACAGTAGTTAATCCAAATAAGGAAGCAGCAGAGGCAGTTATAAATGGTTTAGCAAGTCATGCTCAAGAATTGGGAAAGCCATTATGCCCTTGTAATTTCTATCCAAACAAGGAAGAGGAAGTTAAAAGGAGAAGATGGATTTGTGCCTGTGATGAAATGCAGATTTTTAAATACTGCCATTGTTTATTATTCACAACTGAAGAAGGTTTACCAATAACTGAGTATTTACCAGAGTGGCATGAAGGAAGACAGATTTACGGATTAGTTAAGGACCCAACTCCAGATGAAGGAAGAGCTTTGGCAAAATTTGATAAAATCGTAAATAACCTTAAAGAATATGTTAAAGAACATAAATTAGATATTCCTGAGGAAGAAATTATAAAGTGGGCTGAAAAGGTGGCTAAAAAGAAGTAAAGAAAGGTAATAAACTGATGAAAGGTGTGTATGGTGTTTTCTTTATAATTCTTGGGATAGCAGGTATAATACTGCCTGTTCTCCCGGGAATTCCATTTCTTATAATTGGAAGTTTTTTACTTGGTATAATCCCTAAAAAGGTAGTCTTAAAAACATTAAAGACTGTGAAGTTAGATAATAAAGAAAGTAAACTTAATAAATTTTTAAACTATCTTATAATAAAGTATGTTTATGAGAAGAATTTTATTCTAAAAAAATAGATATTACGAACTGAATTACTCCTATTAAAGCACCAATAATTGCCCCAAAATATGTGATATGTTTAAGCTGTTTCTCAGTTATACCTAGGATTATAAACTCTAAATCTTTAATATCTATACTTAAAAGTGTTTCTTTTACTGAATTTTTTATATCTGCCCTTTTTACAATTTCATTTACCTCTCTGTCTAAATTTTCTTCAACTGTGGTATATATCTTTTCCAATATTTTTTCTTTCAATTTAGGTTTTATTTTATCTAAGCCTTTAGTGATAGCTTTATCCAAAGCTGTCATTATGAAAGCAGTTTTTATATTAAACTTACCTATTGAAAGTCCTTCCGACAGAATTCTTTTAAAATCATTAACGAAGTTATCTATAATTTCATCTAACGAGTTTTCTATACTCTTTTTTAAAGTTGTCCTGTAGTCAGTTTTTTCTAAAATCTCTTTAAGTTTCTCCTCTGTTAAAATATACTTTTCTAAGGTTTCAGCTATAGCTTCAGATATATTTTCCCTTTCTTTTGGAATAACTCCCGGAGTAAATGGTAAAGGAATTTTATTGAAAAGATACACCTTTCTATAGGGTCTAAATAACATTTTAATTGCAAGATAGTTAGTTATATATCCTATAAAAGCTCCAATAAAAACAAACAGTATAAACTTAAAAATCATATCTCTACCTTTACATCAGTGGATTTTCTTTTTTCTCTAATTTTTCTAAATGTGAATTATTATTCAGTTCTTTTAAAAAGAATTTATTATTCTCAAATGATATTACAGAATAACTAGCGTTAGTATGTTTAAAAGCCCATAGATTTTCTAATCCTATATTTAAACTGATACATAAAAGCCCCTGTATAGAGCCTCCATGCCCTACAATGAGAATTTCTCTTTCATTTAGCTTTAATATATAATCTAAAAAATCAGACAGTCTACTTAAAAATTTCTCTATATCTTCCTGTGAAGGTAAAGGGTATTTAATCGGATTTCTTAACCAGTTTTCAAAGTCCCTTCTGTTTTTTTCAAAAATTTCTTTATAACTTTTTCCTTCCCATTTTCCAAAATACATCTCTCTTATACGATGGTCTTTCTCTATTTCTAAATCTAAAGTATCACCTACAATATGTGCGGTTCTATATGCTCTTCTTAAATCTGAAGATATTACCCTTTCCACTTGAAATCTCTTTTTTATATCTAGAGCTAAAAGATGTCCCTGAACTATACCTCTGGGAGTTAAATCTGTATCTATATGACCCTGTATTATACCTTTTGCATTAAACTCACTTTCTCCATGACGAGCTAATATTATTCTTTTCATTGTTTTTCCCTAATTCTCCTATCTTTTCAGATTTTTTAGTCTGTTAAAAATTTTTTTAATTGGGATTGAAATGTATCAGTTTGTTTTAATGTCCAAGGATTTGATGAATTCATCTAAATTTCCAATTGGTTTTGTAGTTTCGTCTTTAACTGCCTTTTCCAATATTTCTTCATACTTTGGATTTTCCCGCTCTATTTTGTCAGATATTAGGTTTAGCAAGTTATAAACCTCATTTGCTAACTCTAAAACAGGCTGAAAGCCATATTTCAAAGTGTATCTAAATAGATTAAAACTTCCTTTAAACTTTTCCCAAAAGGTAAAATCTTTGTCAATAACTTTGTAATAATAACTGATTAACTTCTCTTTTTCTTCCTCTGGTAAACTGTCCCAATTTTTTTCTATGTTATACTGAAACTCTCTTAATTTTTCCAGTAGAAAATATATATCTTCCTCATTATCTGTTTTATAGTCTATTGGTATAGAAAACACAACATTCATTTTAATAATCCAAATAAAATTTTTTTATATAAAATAGTATAACTTTTTCCTTTCTTTCAATGTTTATTCTTTTCTCTAAACCTTTTCCTAACTTCTTCAGCTTTTCTAAAGTATTCTTCAGCTTTAGTAAAATCTCCTTTAGCTTTATAAAGATAGCCTAGATTGTTATAATCAGTTGCCAAATAAGGATGGTCTTTATCTTTGTATATTCTTTCTAAAATCTCTAAAGCTTTTTTATAATACTTTTCAGCTTTATCATATTCTCCTTTATCATGATACAACAAACCAAGTTCATTATAGCTATTAGCTATTTTTGGATTATATTTATCAAATATTTCCTTTCCTATTTCTAACGCAGTTCTATGAAACTCTATACCTTTTTCTAGATAGCTCATATGCAAAAAAATAGTTCCTAATCTATATAAATAATCTATGACTTCCTCTGTGTAGAAGAACTCTTTAAAATCTCTTAAATCTATTAAACTGTCCCCTATACTTTCCAGTATCTTAACTTTACCACTGTTCCACAAAACAGCCGATTTTTTAGCATCATTTGAAGCTTCTTCTAAATATTTTTTTGTCAATCCTTTTATAAAATCTTTAGCTATGCTGAAAACTTTTTCGTAAAATTCTTCCTTTTGAAGATTTAAAATTTTATGTCCTTCCTTTAGATATATATTCCTCAAATACTCCTTAAGTAAATCGTGTGTTATTACACTTTCCTTTAAACCGTTTTTATCAGTTGCTATTTCTTTTCTTATTAAACTTTTTTTAGCTAAATCGTTTATAAACTCTTTTATTTTCTCCTTATCACCAGCTTGGTATAAAATCTCAACTGGAATGTTTGTGTTTGTTGGAAGTAATAAAAACAGTATCAGATATTCCTTTTCCCAATCCTCTAAATACTGAATTGATAAACTGAATATCCTGTCAAAATTCTCTTTTAACTCTTTTTCTGTCCTAGTCTCCTCTCTAACTCCAACTTTTTTAATCTTTCCGATTAACTCATCTAAACTGTCAAAGTTTACAAATAATTTCCCTAATACTTCCGTTAAAAGTGTATTGTAATTAACCAGTTTTAACAATTCTTCTAACTTTTCATTGGATATTTTGGGTTTTATCAATCTATTTTTTAAAAGTCTGTTTAAATTTTCTTTTAAATTTCCCCTAAATATCCCTTTAGTACTTATTTTTTCTGATAGAAAAGGGTCAGCCTCGATATAACTTTTTAAGAATAAGAGCTTTGCTTCTGTTTTTCCAAGATTTTTGACTTTTATATTTTTAACACCATCTAGCTTTATATTTTCCCTTGATACTAATATTATTCTATATCCAAATTTACTTAATCCTAAAAAAGCATTTAACTTTTTTAAATCTGTATTTCCCCTCTGATATTTGTCTTTAAAGGAATAAATATTATCTATCACTATAAGTTTTTTACCTTTTAGCTCTTTTAATTTATTCAAAACAATGTTAAATTTCTCATTAAGATTTTTTACTCTAGATAAATCCAGTCCCAGTCCTTTTTCTAATTGTGAAATTATACTTTCTGTAAATAAAGTAGGTTTATCCCTATCATTTGAAAGGCTTATAAACCCGAAATAATCAAACTCACCATTTTTAAATTTTGAGTAGTAATACATTTTAGCTAAAGTCGTTTTACCTACTCCACCTTCCCCGTAAAGTAAAACGTTTTTACCTTTCTTTATATATCTATCTATTTCATTTATATCCCTTTGTCTCCATATATATCTGTCTTCATCAAAGGAAAAACTTGATGTTAATTCTTTTGGTTCTTTTTTCAGTTCAACCTTTCTATTTTGATTTAATCCAGAACTTTTACTATTAGTTGAGAAATAAAAAAAAAGAGATAAACCTACAACAATAGTAAAAATAAGAAGAACAAGCAGTAAAATAGGAATGGGAAGTTGATTTATGTTTATATTGACATTTTTACTGTCTTTTATGTTTATAGATTTATCATCAATATCTCTACCAGCCTGTTTACTATCGGTGGAATTTTGTATATTTAGAGAATAACTTTTTAACTCACTGATTTTTGAATTGAAAAATTTTTCAAACTCTTTTTTATCGGAACCATCAAAAGCACCATCGTAATCCTTAACAATTTCTAAAATAAGTTTTAAAACTTCATTTTTAACATCTGGAGATAGATTTTGTTGGATACTATCTTTCTCTATTACTTCTTCCAAATTTTTAATTAAATCAGCCTTTATTAAATTTAACTGCTTCTCTTTTTCTTTATTGGATAATCTATTAAAATTTTTCAAACCAATTTTTAAGATGTCATATATACCACTGGCAGAGATAGACAGAAGAACATTTAAAGCTATCTGATAAACAGTTAAAGGCTCTGGCATTTTCAAAACCTCTATTTAAAGAAAAAACTACTTTAATTTTATAACTCTTTCATACTTTTAAGCAATGAATGGTTAATTCAATAGGTAAAATGTAAATTTAGACCCACTTATTAACAAATCTTTCAAGATTAAAGTTATTAAAATTGATAACAATACAGTTTTCACTGTATTTTTCATCTTTGAAATCCTTTTTTAATTTAAGATTGATATTATCAAATGCTAAAGTTAAAAACTTAAACCAATTTAAAATATTTAACCTTGTTTCTGCCTTTAATAGCATATCCCTGATAACATAATCTCCCATATTAAATGTTTTCTGTTTTGTCTCAGAAAAAACCTCAGTGTTTACTCTATCACCATCAAATTTCTTTCCAAAAATAAACCTTTTATTGTTAATATCCAACAGTCCCAGGTTAATACTGCCAATCTCTTCATCCAGTTTAAAAGGAATATTTAAAATAGAATTTTTTAAGTTAACTAATGCATATTTCTTCATATTCCTACTTGATGATATTCTCTTTATATGCTTCCTAGAAATAGGTATTAAAACTAATTGTGCATCTTCTACTCCATATTCTGTATATTCCCTTATATCAAAGTGTATGAAAACGTTATACTTCTTTAATAATCTTCTATTTTTTATATTTACAAGTATAACTTCGCAAGCTCCATTTCTTTTTCTAGGAGCATCTGTAACATCCCCACTAAATATGACTTCTATGTTATCTGAAATAAACTTTTTTTCGGAAAACCAACTAACAATTTCTTTTTTTATCTTTTTAGTTTTTTTATCCTCTAATAAAAGAGTTGCTGATAAATCTAAATCTACCCTTTCCTCCCTTTTACCTCTCTTATTGTTATACCAATGTATCCCGACTAAAAAGTTAATTGGAATATTTGAAGTTAAATTAAGTGTTGAGGAGTATGAATAAAGTCCAGCTTCTATAATTTCTCTATCTGTAGTTGGTATTTTAATATCTGATTCTTTATCAAATTCTTTTTTAAATTTTTCCTGAAGATAAAACACAAAATATTTCTCTATTAAACTGATAGAGTTATCAATAAAATCCCCATCTATACAAACGTATTTTAAACCATACTCTTCTCTTATAAATTGTCTACCATTTCTTATGTTGAATAGGACATCTTGTTCAGTAAAATATTTCCTATATTTTAAAGTGTTGTAAAGATTGATAACATATCTTAAATCTTTATTAGAACTGTATAAAACATTTTCCAGTATTTTATAGAGATGATTTATATTTAAGCCGTTATTTATATAAAATCTGTAGTAATGTAGGTAGTTTTGTAAAAACATATTTGGAGAAAGATATATATATCTTAATAAATCAGCATCTCCTTTATTTTCTAGAATTTCATCATAGATTTTTCTATTAAAAGTTTTTATAGATTTATCATACCTAGCCTTGTTAAACAAATTTAAAATTTTGTTTATTTTTTTATCTTCTGTAAGATTTCCCTCAATTTTTCTGTGTATAATTTTCCAAATCTTCGCTTTACTTTTAAAGTGGGATATAAATTCCATTTCTTTCTGTTCATCAGAAATAAAAGGTCTAAACACTCTTATCAATTCTTTTTCACTTATATTCCAATAAGCCCTCTTTAATTTTCTTCTAAATCTTTTAGAATTTACTATTAAGGCTTTATTTGTAAGGGAATAAACTATATATCTTAATAGAAAATCAGGAGATATATCTTTTAAACTGATATTACTATAGTTTTTAACTATGTGGGCTTGAAGTTCCCTATTCTTAATATCAACTAGATTTACACTTAAATTTAACTCTTTAAGTATTTCTACGATTAGTTCAAGTTGTTCAAAAGTATATGCCCTATTTTTATATAAAAACTGTTTCTTAAATATTTCAATAAAATCCTTTAATGTTAAAACAAACATCTCTTTTGATAAATCAATATCCAATTTATCGTAAATTAAATTTTCTAATTTCTTTATGTCTTTAGGAGGATAATAAACAGCATCAGAATTTATAAACTTTATCTGTCCTGTTGTTAAAAAAGGAAGCCAATATGATGTTAAGTAGTGAACCGACTGATGTAAGGATAAAATTATTTCATCTGTTTCCCTTACATACTTTATAGATTGATAAAATGTTGTATTCTCAAAGTCTCTTTCATAACTGTAATAATCCATTAAAAATTTATAAAGTTTCTTTAAATGTCTCCTTTTAACTGGGAAAAGTATTGGATTTAATTTTATATTGATGCTAGAAAATTTTCTTAACCACTCTAAAATTTTTTCTTCAGAGTTATCTTGAGAGAAAATTCTTTCTTCAGGATTAAACACCACAAAATTTGTTAAACTATAAATAGAACTGAATAACTTATAGGATAAGCCTAAAATATTTTCTTTTTTACCCAATTTTTATTTAGCTTAAAATTAACGGGGGAGTAAAGGGAGTTATAAGCTCCTGAGCAAAAGGAACTCCCCCTTTATACTATCAATAGTATAACTTAAAACAAAATTTTTTTAAATATTTTAGTATTCTTTTGTTATCTATCCACAATTATTTTTTAGGAAGTTAATCTAATTGAAGATATTATCCAAATTTTGAAGAATTGATAAAAAATGAATAAAAAGAAAAAAAGAAAGAGAAGAGAGATTTAATTAGTCATCTAAAGTTGATAAATCTCCTATTTCCATACCGAGCTCTTTAGCCCTTAAAACCCTTCTCATAATTTTTCCACTTCTTGTTTTAGGTAATTTTTCAACAAATTCTATTTCCTCTGGGATAGCTATAGGTCCAAGTATCTCTCTAACTGTTTTCTGTATTTCTTTCTTTAACTCATCAGAAGGTTTCACTCCCTCTTTCAATATAACAAATGCCTTAATTCTTTCCCCTTTAACTTCGTCAGGTTTTCCTATAACAGCCGCTTCTACAACATCAGGATGTTCAACAATTGCACTTTCAACTTCCATAGTTCCTATTCTGTGTCCTGCAACAGAGATAACATCATCTGCTCTTCCTACAATCATTATATAGCCTTCCTCATCTATAGAAGCTAAATCATCTGGATTGTAGTAATTCTTGATTTCAGTCCAATACTTTTTGTATCTCTCTGGTTGTCCCCAACAGTTTCTCATCATTGAAGGCCAAGGATTTTTTATAACTAAATATCCTACTGTGTTAGGAGGTAATTCTTCCCCATTTTTATCAACGATAGCAACTTCTATTCCAAAGAAAGGTTTTCCAGCTTTTCCAGGTTTCATTGGATAGGAAGGTATCGTAGTTATAATATGTCCCCCTGTTTCCGTTTGCCACCAAGTATCAACAATTACACATCTCTTTCTTCCTATATTTTCATAATACCAATGCCAAGCTTCAGGGTTTATCGGTTCTCCAACGGAACCTAATATTCTTAAAGACGATAAATCATATTTTGCTGGTATCTCATCTCCATACTTCATTAACATTCTTATAGCTGTAGGAGCAGTATAGAACACATTAACTTTATATTTATCTACATACTCCCACCATATTCCAGGATGTGGATAAGTTGGGACACCTTCCATTATTACTGAAGTTATACCGTTTACTAAAGGAGCATAAACTATATAACTATGACCTGTAATCCAACCTATATCAGCTGTGCACCAGTAAATATCTTCATCGTGTAAATCAAAGACTATTTTAGCTGTATAGTATGTATAAACCATATAACCACTTGTCGTATGTAGAACACCTTTAGGTTTTCCTGTTGTTCCTGATGTGTATAGAATAAATAATGGGTCTTCGGCGTTCATAATTTCAGGAGGACAGTTTCCTCTATTTTCCTCTATTAAACTGTTGAAATCTACAAATTTATTTCCTCTATCTTTTGCAACTCCCTCCTTATCCCTGTCCCAAACTATAACTTTTTCTACATTATCTAAACCATCTATAGTTTTTTCTACTGTTGGAAGTAAAGGTATTTTTTTACCTCTTCTTTTAGTGTATGTAGCTGTAATCACTGCTCTTGCCTGTGCATCTTCTATTCTCATTCTTAAAGCTCCTTCACTGAAACCGGCAAAAACAACTGAATGTATAATCCCTAATCTTGCACAGGCTAACATTGAGGCTATAGCTTCAATAGAGTTAGGCATATAGATAGAAACTCTATCACCCTTTTTTAAACCTAACGATTTTAATCCGTTAGCTAAAGCTTCAACTTTTTCTAATAGCTCTTTATAAGTGATTTTCTCCTCATTTCCTTCCTCATCAACATATATATAAGCTATCTTGTCTCCCTTGCCATTTTTTATATGTCTATCTAGAGCGTTATATGTTATATTAGTTTTACCGTTTACAAACCATTTAGCGTATGGATGTTCCCACTCTAAAACCTTATCCCAAGGCTCAAACCACTCTAACTCTTTAGCAACCTCACTCCAAAAAACTTCCCTATCTTCAATAGATTTCTTATAAACTGTCTCATAATCCTTTATCCAAGCCCTTTCAACTATCTCCTTTGGAGGGTAAATTTTTTCATCAACTTTTAGATGAACTTCCAAATTCTCTAATTTTTTCTTATCCATTTTTACTTGATACTTTAAAAATTTTAATATTAATTTTTATAACCTATTTATGATAAATTTGTAGGTTTTGTATAGTCGTTAAAAGCTTTACAGAAAGAATTTTCCAAAAAGCCTATTTCTAAGGAAATAGAACGATTGTTAATATGCTATAATATTATAGAGGTTTTTAAAATGGATACAACTTCAGATAAAAATCAGAAAATAAAAGAAAGTTTAAAGAAAACTAAAGAAAAAAGAAAAAATCAAGTAGTCAAAGTCTATCAACTTAAAATCTCATACTCAAACCTAAACAAAGAACAAAAACAGTGGCTGGAAAGAGTATTTTTAGAAGCTAAATGGCTATATAACTACTGTATAGCAGACATACCTAACAGATTAAACTCTAAAACAGAAAAATTAAAACAAGTAGAAATAATAACACCACAAGGTATTGAAACAAGAGAGATGACATGTTTATCATCTCAGATGAAACAA
>QNZC01000001.1 GCA_003978565.1 Persephonella sp.
CCGTTAAAAAATATTTATAAAAGAATAATGCTTTAGAACTTATTCTATTACCAAGTAGCCTGTTAATTAAGATACAGGAAAATAACTGGAAATGCAACCTTTTTGCATCGACCCCCCAGTAATGCAAATATATTTTCTATTATATTCTCAGAAGTTAGCTTATATCAAGAATTTACACAGAAAATATATTTCTATTAAAAATGCAAAACTTAATAGTTATTATTATTGATAATAAGAAAGCTATAAACAACTTAATCTTTCCCTAGTTCTTCTTCCATTATCTCTTTAAATTTTTCTAAAGGAATATTCTTACTGTTTATCTCAACTTTATAAACGGGAACTTTTATTCCTTCCTTCTGGAATTCCTCCCACATTCTTTTATATATATTACTTCTCAATACCCTTATCTGTCTCCAATGTTTAGCATTCATCCAAAATAAAAGATAAAAGAGATTGTAATAATCCTTCATTTCAAAGAACCATACTTGAGGTTTTGGAAAGGATAGTATTAAACCTTTAAATTCTTGGGTTATATTTAAAAGTATCTCCTCAACTTTTTTCATATCTGTGTCATAACCAACTTTAACAGGAATTCTAACCCTTACTCTATTATGTGAGTAAGTGTAATTAATTATATTTCCTGAAACAAAACTTGAGTTTGGAATTGCTATTTCAACTCCGTCTGGAGTTTCCACAACTGTATTTATAACTCCTATTTCATTAACAATTCCAAATATCACATCATTTTCATTTCCAACAAATTTTCCTGCTGAACCGGGTATCTCTATTATGTCTCCAATCTTTACCTTTCTATTAAAAATAATGATGAAACCGCTTATATAGTTGTTAACTATAGATTGAAGACCAAAACCAGCACCTATTCCTAATGCCCCTATTAATGGAATTAAGACTTTCCAAGTTATACCAAGTATAGAAAGGGATATTATAGATGCAAATAGAACTCCAAAGTTGTATATAATTGCCTCTATTGGAGTTGGTCTAAATTCTCCTGTTTTTTTAAACTCCCAGTATCTTATCAAAGATTTTGAGATAAATATTGAATTTAAAACGAAAGTAAAGAATAGTATTGAAGTTGTTAATGAAGCAACTGATATTTGTAAAACATCTGTCTTTACTATATATAACTTGTTAAATAGCTGTTCTAATTCATCTAGATGAATAAAGCTTTTTAAAATAAAGTATGAAATAAATAAAAATATTATTGTGATAACTGTAAAAACCTGATTTTTTATATTTTTAAACTGTCCTTCAAGTTTTGCAACAAGTGGATTTAATAACTCATTTAGGTAATAAAGTGTAAATATATAAAATAGAATAATAATTATTGCTAGAGATACTCCTATTAAAAGCTCCCTTGAGAGATTAATTATATTTACTATCCATAAGAACCCTAAAACTATAACTATAAAGTTTATAAAGAGATAGTATTTAATTAAGAATTCTTTCAAAAGATGGTAATTACTTGGAATTCTCTTCGCTAAATTGGTTGTTAACATATAAACTACTATAGATATTGGAATAAGAGATAAAGTTTTAAAGATAACCATAAGATTGTATTTTTTTCCTAAACTTATACCGAATTTATCTGATATATCTATAACCGCCAATATTGTTATATTTACAAAGGCAATAAACATTACAAATTTGAAGAGTTTTCTATTGGTAATATAGGCAATCTTAAATAAAAATTTGGTATTTTCATAAATTAAAAAAAACAGAGTTAAGTTTTCATAAATTGAAGAAATTATTTTTGTGTTGAATTTAAATTCCCACCATCTTATAGAAAAATAGTAAAGTATTAGAATAACCGTAGATAGACCAGTCCTGAGATATACATAATATCTAGAACCTTTTAGATGTCTTTTTAAAAAATTTTTATAAAAGTAAAACCAAATAATTAAAAAAAATCCTAGGAATAATGAAATAATTTCATTTAGCCAGTTTTGTTGTAAGTATTGGGAAAGTTCCTTAAAAAAAGCCTCTAACATTATCCTTAATTTAGAAATTAAATTTGAATAAAGCTTAATCTAATTTAAGTTTGAAAGCAAGCATAGGGTCAACCTTTACATCGTTTATATAAATCCCAAAATGTAAATGTGGTCCCGTTGAACGACCTGTTGAACCAACTTTTCCTATAGTCTGTCCTACCTTAACAAACCTACCTTCCTTTACTAAAATTTTATCTAAATGTGCGTAAAGTGTGTATATTCCCAATCCGTGATTTATAACAACAGTGTTTCCTGTTAAATAAAAGTTCCTTGCTAAAACAACCTTTCCAGAAAGGGAAGCATAAACAGGAGTTCCTCTCCTTGCTCTAAAATCAACTCCCCAATGAATATATTTTCTTTTTCCATTTAGTATTCTTTTAGCTCCAAAAGGTGTGCTTACCTTTAAAATTTTTAAAGGTTTGTGAAAATATTTTTCTCTATATAGCTTTTTTGTATAAACCTTTAAAGCTTTTCTTAATAATCTGTTCTCCCTTTTTATTCTCTCTAAAATTAGTTTCAATTTATATTTACTAACTTTCTTTTTACCTTTTCTTACCCAAATTCTAGAAACTCTATACTTTCTTTTAATAACAGGAATTTCCCTTTTGTATATTATCTTATTATCCTTTGTTATAAATAGATGGGCTATTTTATCTTTAAATCTTCTATCTATTGCAAAGTAGGAGACTTTATCAATTATTGGAAAAATATACTCCCTATTACCTCTAAAATCCTCTATATACAGTTCATAAACACTATTTTTCTCTAAACCGTATATTTTTAATTTCCCAATATCTCCAGTATAGAAACTATCTTTATTTATATAAATCGTTTCTGCCTTTAATGCGGAAAAAAGTATAAAAGTTATTAAAAATAAAAAATATTTACCTCTAATTTTTTAAACCTCTAAAAAAATTTTTTATTATTTTAAAGGAAAACTGTAAAAAGTTTGTATTAAGTGTTCTTAACAATCAAATCCTTCAGACATTCTATGAAAAGCTCTGAACTTTGGAGTGTAGGAATTCGTTTAAAGTCCTTTATACCTATATTCTCTGCAAGCTCCCTATACTGAATATCAAGTTCGTAAAGTGTTTCTGAATGTTCTGAAACAAATGAAACAGGAATTATAGCCAATTTTTCAATCCCTTCCTTCTTTAGTCTGATAATTTCTTCATCGGTCATAGGCTCTAACCATTTAACGAAACCAACTTTACTTTGATATGCTAGAGAGTATCTATTGTTTGGAAAATACTCCATTATAAGTTTTACAGTTTCTTCTGTTTGTTTTTGATATGGGTCTCCCTTTTCAATTATCTTTACAGGTAAAGAGTGAGCTGAAAATAAAAAACAGTAGTCTTGATAGTTTGGTAAATGCTCCTTTATCTGTTTTGCTATTGCCTTTATATACAACTGATGATTATGATAAGAATATATCTTTTTTATAGGGATATTTAGATTTAATCTCTTATAAACTCTATCAAACTCGTTAAAAGATGAGCCTGTTGTTGTTGTGCTAAACTGTGGATAAAGTGGAAGAAGAATAATCTTTTCTAAATCTTCTTTTAATAACTCATTTAAAGCTTCCTCTGTGAAGGGATGCCAATATCTCATCGCAACAACAACTTTATATCTATCTCCAAGTTTTTCCTGTAGAGCTTTAGCCTGTTTAAATGTCTGTTCTTTCTGGGGTGATTTCCCTCCTATAAGCTCATAATACTTTCTTACCTTTTTAGCTCTGAATATTGATATAAGTTTTGCCACTGGTTTTTGGATTAATCTAGGAATTTGAACTATATCATTATCTGAAAAAAGGTTATAAAGAAAAGGTTGAACGGTGTCCAGACTATCTGGACCCCCCATATTTAAAAGAACAATCCCTATTTTTTTATAGGTCATCTATCTTATACTGCCACTTCTGGAACCAGTTTTAAATCATCTCTTGATTTTTTTGTTTTAAAATTGGTTCCACTTCCTTTGTTCCAACAACTTCCTCTGGATGAGCAATTCTTCCTAAAACTGCCGATGCTGCCGCTACTGCAGGTCCTGCAAGGTAAACTTGACTGTTAGGGTGTCCCATTCTTCCTGTAAAGTTTCTATTTGATGTAGATACACAAACTTCACCTTCAGCTAAAATTCCCATGTGTCCACCTAAACATGGTCCACATGTTGATGTGCTTATTAAACAACCAGCTTCAGCTAAAATATCTATCAACCCTTCCTTTAAAGCCTGTTTGTAAGTTCTATCTGATGCAGGAATTACTATACATCTAACATCTGGATGAACCTTTCTTCCCTTTAATATCTGAGCGGCAATTCTTAAGTCAGTAATTCTTCCGTTAGTGCAAGAGCCTATAAATACCTGATTTATTGGTGTTCCTGCCACTTCAGAAACAGGTTTTACATTTGAAGGTAAGTTTGGTGCCGCTACAACTGGCTCTATCTTTGAAGCATCAAACTCATACTCACAACAGTATTTAGCATCTGGGTCTGCTTTAATCATTCTTAAAGGCTTTTTAGTTTTATCTTTCAACCATTCTAAAACTTTTTCATCAGCCTCCATTATTGCGTTTTTTCCACCTGCTTCTATTGCCATATTTGTTATAGTTAATCTTTCCTCAATTGGTAAATCCTTTATAGCTTCTCCATCATACTCCATAGCTCTATATAAAGCTCCATCAACCCCTATCTTTCCTATCACAGTTAAAACAAAATCCTTTCCACCTACCCATTTCTGTCTTTTCCCGTAAAAAGTAAATTTCATAGTCTCTGGAACTTTTAACCAAGTTTCACCTGTAGCAAAGATATAAGCTATATCCGTAGA
Organism: Persephonella sp.; assembly: GCA_003978565.1. Taxonomy (GTDB): domain Bacteria; phylum Aquificota; class Aquificia; order Aquificales; family Hydrogenothermaceae; genus QNZC01. The sequence continues at coordinate 4,831 of QNZC01000001.1, forward strand.
ACCAACTCCAGTTGAGAAAGCTCCTAAAGCTCCGTATGTGCATGTATGACTGTCAGCTCCCATTATTAAATCGCCGGGTGCTACAAAACCTTTTTCAGGTAGTATAGTGTGCATTACACCACTGTCCTGTCCTTCAAAGTAGTTCTTTATTCCCATTTTTTTTGCCCAATCTCTAGATATTTTTACCTGTTGGGCTGAAAGTATATCTTTAGGTGGGAAGAAGTGGTCCATCACAAGTGCTATTTTTTCAGGGTCCCAAACCTTATCTATTCCATACTTTTCTAACTGTTTTATTGCTAAAGGAGCTGTTATATCATTAGCAATTGCTAAATCAACTTTAACGGTTACTAATTCTCCCGGTTCTACATAATCCCTTCCTGCATGTTCAGCTAATATTTTCTCAGTTAAAGTCATTCCCATAGTTTAAAACCTCCATATAATTATTCTTTATCTTAAGATATTAGATTTTATTACGATTTATAATAAATTAATAAAGAAATATAGTAAATAATTCAGATTTCCAATGATGGAAAATATAAAACTGGTTTAAAATTCAATTTTAAATGTTTATTTAGAGAAAAAACTTTTTATTTTGTATTTAAATTTTAAACAACGTATTTTAAAAATTTTCAATTAACAACAAAATTTTTTAATAAACCTTCCGTTTCAAGTAAAATCCATTTTTTATATATTGAAACAATAGAATACTCTTTACCTAAAATAAACCATCCTAAATGTGGTTCCCATTTTAATGGAATTAGTATAGAAAGCATATCTACTAGAAGTGTATTTATTTTATCTTCAGATATAACAATTTTATTTAAAATATCCTCCTCATATTCTGTCAAACAACCTTTATATATAGATTGTTCTGTTTTATCAATTCTTCCTACTGCTTCAACATAATCAAGAAGTATTAAGTCTTCTAAATCTTTGTTAACTATTTCTGAATGAAAATCTAATAAGTTTTCTGGAGTTTCTAATATAACTGCAAAATTATCATTAAATAAAAAAGTTATATCTTTGCTTACAAGACCACAGTAGCTTACAGGTAATATTGGATATTTTCCTGATACGACAGACCAACCTTCAAATATCAGTTCCATCATGTCTTTATCTACTTTTACTAAATGCTTTAAAAAAGTTTCTACATTTTTCTTTAATCCTTCCGTTGAGAATATTATCTCCTTTTTAGATTTATCTATTAAAAGTTTTGTGTGAGGATTTTCTAAAAGAGATTTTGAATTTAAGATGGTTTTTAGATTTTCTAAAGCCCCTGAGTTAGTCATAATTCTCCCCCTATTTATATAAAAGCTGAATATTGTTTAAATTCAAAATGTAATTTGCCTTTTTAAGTTTTAAATTATACCAGATAATTGATAAATTTTCCATAAATTTAGGCATAAATATATCTTAATATACTTTTTTCCTTATTAACTAGATAATTTAGCAGAACAGATATAAATTTATTTTTACAAATATCGGAAATAGAGAGATTACTATGGGTAAAGAAAAAAACTCACTTGGAGATTTTCAAGAAAATATAGATAAATACAAAGGTAAATTACAGTATATTCTAATAACAGTTGCAGTTTTACTTGGTATCTTTATAATCTTTTCTCCATTTAAAACTATAGAAAGTGGAACAGTTGGTATAAAAATCACATTAGGAAAGTTCTCCAATGATGAGCTTAAACCGGGATTACACTTTTTAATTCCTGTTATTCAAGACATTAAAGTTGTAGATGTTAAAGTTCACACAATAAATTACAAAGGATTTAAGGATAAACCAGATAAAGAGGGATTAATAGAAAAACCAGCTATAAATGTTTTAGATAAGAGAGGATTACCTGTAGCTATAGAGTTAACAGTTCAATACAGATTAAATCCAATATATGCTTCAGAAATGATACAGGAGTGGGGATGGAACTGGGAAGATAAACTTGTAAATCCAGCTATAAGAGATGTTGTTAGAGATGTTATAGGTGAGTATCCGGCAGAAAATCTACCTATAAAGAGACAGGAGATAGGAATAAAAATACAGGAAGGGATAAAAAAATCTATAGGTAGTGTTTCTAAAGGATGGGTTCAAGTTATAGGAGTTCAGTTAAGGGATATAAAACTACCTCCAAGAATTGCTCAGAAAATAGAGGAAGTTCAGATAGCTAAACAGGAAGCTGAAAAGATGAAATATATTGAGGAGAGGGCGAAGAAGGAACAAGAGGTAAGAAAAATAAAGGCTGAAACTGAAAAAATAGAAAAAATTATAAAGGCAGAAGCTGAAGCTCAAAAAAGAATAAAAGAGGCAGAAGGTAGAGCAAAGGCTAATGAACTGATAAGTAAGTCTATAACTCCTAATGTGTTGAAATGGAAATCTTTAGAAATTCAAGAGAAGATGGCTGAAGCTTTAAGAGAAAACCCAAATGCTACAATCTTTATAAATACTCCCTCAGGGAATACGCACTACTGGTTAAATAAAAATGAAAAATAGTAAAAATTACACTTAAAAGTTTATTTTAAATAAATGTCTTATAAGATATGTTTTTTATCTATAGTTTACTCCTCTATATACACCATTTCCTCTTTATACCATCCCCACACTGTTGGAAAAACATTTTTCAGTCTGTTGTTAACTGCTAGAAGTGTCTCTGGAGCGACTAAAAATATCATTGGTTGTTGTTCTCCTATTATTCTAAATGCTTCCTTGTAATACATATCTCTTTTTTCAGGGTCTAATTCTGTTGAAGCCTTCTTAAACAACTCATCAACTTTAGCTTCCCAGTCTGTAGGTGGTTTTTTCTGTCTCGGATACCACATATGCAAACTTCCAGATGATAACCAGACATTCTGTCCAAAGTATGGAG
>QNZC01000006.1 GCA_003978565.1 Persephonella sp.
AGGATAAAATCCCAAAAAGTTATCTTGGAGATTTCTTATTTCATATAGGAGAAACTGCTTTAAGATATGGAGATTTATTAAAGGGTTGGCAGTTAGTATTAAAAGCATTTGCTAAATCCCCTAGTTTATTAAAAAATAGAAGAATTATTCTATCTCTTCTAAAAAGGGGCTTCAGAATAGACAGAACTTTCAAATATAAAAACTCTTTTTAAAGATAAGTTTCTGTTTTTTCTTTAATCTTTGATTAACTCCTTTCTATCCCACAACGTTCAGACAAACCCCGTTAAAAAATATTTATAAAAGAATAATGTTTTAGAACTTATTCTACTACCAAGTAGCCTGTAGAGGCTCTAAATAAGCCTTCTTCTAGAAAAGAAAATTCTTATCAATTGTTTAGTAGTATAAAACAGAATAACTGGAAAAGCAAGTAATTTGCATAAAATACAATTTTAAATCATCTTTTAACGATATTAGATTTAAAATTATATTTTGAGACGGCATTAATGCAAATATATTTTCTATTATATCCTCGGGAATGCTTATTTCAAGCCAATTTACACAGAAAATATATTTCTATTAAAAATGCAAAACTTAATAGTAATTATTATTAATAATCTAAAATAAATAATAAAAAAATTTCTAAATATGTGAAAATCCTATATCCTTCAGTTTAGTATTACCACACTCAGTTTTAAGATAAACCCCCTCTCCTTCTTCAATATAACCTATCTCAAAACAGTTCCCTATATCTTTAGAAGATGTAAAGGCTAGTTGATAATCCTCTCCACCATACAAAATGTAATCTATTGGGTTCTTATTATACTTTTCACAATACATTTTCAATAAAGGATGAATAGGAAGTTTATTTTCCTCTATAACAATTCTCTTTCTACTTAATCTTGATATATGTCCTAAATCTCCTGCCAATCCATCACTTATATCAATACAACTAGAAGCACTTTCCTTTAAAAGATTTACCAAATCAATCCTAGCTACAGGTCTGGTATGGTATTTGATAAGCTTTAGTTCAAAATCTTCATACCTATCTTTATTCATTAATAGAAGCTCTAAACCAGCTCTAGACAATCCAAGATAATCTGAGATAAAAACTTTCTCTCCAGCTTTAGCATTATCTCTGGTTATATATCTATCAGTTTCACCTACAAGAAAAAAATCTAATATTAATTTTTCTGAGCTTGAAGTATTTCCACCGATAACACTAAATTTATAAAAATCTAAAGCCTCTTTTATTCCCAGATAAATATCCTTTATATACTCTATATCTTCCTTTGAAATAGCTATAGATATATTAGCCCATCTTGGAAAGCCACCTGAAGAGACCACATCACTAACATTTACAGATACAAGTTTCCAGCCTAAATCTCTACCTGATATTTTACTTTTTATGAAGTGTCTATTTTCCACTAGAATATCATTTGTAAATAATAACTTTTTACCGCCACAGTTTACAACTGCACAATCATCACCGAAACCAACTAAAACATCTTTATCTTTAATCTCTAAAGTCTTAACAAGCTCATTTATAAACTTAAACTCATTCACCTTTATAAACTCATTATTTTTTCTTTTAGAAACTCAACAGTTAACTTAAACTTTCTATCCTTTTCCATAGTTTTTTCAATCTTTTCTATAGCATTTAAAACTGTTGTGTGATGTTTTCTTTTAAATGCCTTTGAAATATCCGTTAAAGATTTATCTGTTAAATATCTAGATAGATACATAGCAATCTGTCTAGCCATACGAACCTGTTTTTTTCTAGACTTTCCTAACATCTCATTTAAATTTACAGAAAAGTAAGAGGCAACTTCCTTCTGTATCTTTTCAATAGACAACTCCTCAACATTTTTCAACTCTAGAATATCCTTTAAAACCTCTCTAGCTAACTCTAATGTGATAGGTTTTCCTAATATCTCACTGTAAGCTTTAAGTCTAAATAGTGAGCTTTCCAACTCCCTTACATTTGTGTTTATAGTTTTTGCAATTAAAAGTTTTACATCGTAAGGAATATTTAACCCTTTCTCTTTAGCCTTTTTAGAGATTATGTTTAACTTTGTTGTTAAATCTGGAGCTTGAACCTCTACAACAAGCCCTGATGAAAATCTACTTCTAAGTCTTTCCTGAATACCTTTTAAACTTTTAGGTGGGCTGTCTGAAGATAAAATTACCTGTTTTCCTATCAGATATAAAGCATTGAATATATGATATAGCTCTATCTGTGTTCTCTCCTTTCCCTCTAAGAACTGAACATCATCAATTAAAAGTAAATCAACATTTTTATATCTCTTTCTAAACTCTAAAATATTTCCCTTTTGCATAAAGTAGATTAACTCAGACATAAAAGTGTCAGCTGTAGTGTAGATAATGTTAGCATTTGGATTTTTAGACAGAACATAATTTGCAGTGGCGTGTAAAAGATGAGTTTTTCCTAAACCTATACCACCATATATAAATAAAGGGTTATAAATTTTACCTAAATTTTCTGCCACTGACATACAGGAGGCATAGGCAACCTTATTACAGCTACCAACTATAAAGTTTGAAAATCTAAATTTAGGATTTATATTTGTTAATACATAAGGTTTTTTTTCTATATCCTCATTAGCTTCTTTCTCTTCCTTCTTTTCCTCTTTAGAAACGATAAATAAAATATCTGTTTTTTCTCCTAACAGAAGATTTGCACTTTTTCTTATATCATCTTCAAAGTTTGTTTTTAACCAATCTCTGTATAGAGGGTCTGGGGTAGATATATACAACTTCCCATCTTTAAACTCTGCCTTTTTTACACCACTTAACAGGTGCAATTTATTACTGTCTAATTTATCAGCCATTACAGATAATAAGTTATTCCATAAATTCAAAATCTATCCCCCGTCATAAGAGAAATGGTTAAAGATTTATTTTAATTATAACGAAAATTTAAAAAGGGGTATCATTTTTAAAATTTTTCTCTAATTTATATATATCTTTATCATAAAAATTTTAAAGAAATTTGACAATATATTACTAAAGTAATATATTAAATTTTACTAAAAATCATTACTAATTAACTCTAAAGAGGGATAAAATGCCATCAAAGAAGGATTACTATGAGATACTTGGTGTTAGTAGGAATGCCTCACAGGAAGAAATAAAGAGGGCGTATAGAAGATTAGCAAGGAAATACCATCCGGACTTAAATCCGGGAAACAAGGAAGCAGAGGAAAAATTTAAAGAGATAAGTGAAGCTTATCAAGTTTTATCTGACCCAGAAAAAAGAAAACTTTACGATAGATTTGGTCATTCAGCTTTTGGTGGTGGAGGAACTGAAAGCACAGGCTTTGGTGGTTTTGGAGGATTTGGAAGAAGAGGTTTCGGATTTAATATAGATGATATTCTCAGAGATTTATTTGAGTTTAGAGATATATTTGAGGGAGCAAGAAAGGAAGAAAGAAGACAGAGAGAGTATAGAGCTGAAAAGGGAGAAGATATATATCAGACAATATCAATATCTTTAGAGGATGCTTATAAGGGGACAACCTTAACTGTAGAAGTTCCTAGATATGTAATATGTGATAGATGTGCAGGAACAGGTATAAAACCGGGAAGCATCCCTAAAACATGTCCTGAATGTAATGGAACCGGTCAGATAACATACAGTCAAGGATTTATTCATGTATCACAGATATGCCCAAGATGTAATGGAACAGGTGTTATAAGTGAGCCTTGTGATAAGTGTAATGGTAGGGGTTTAGTTTTAAAAACCGAAACTGTAAAAATAAGAATACCTCCCGGTGTAGATAATGGAACAAAATTAAGAGTTCCCGGTAAGGGACACAGTGGAAGATTTGGTGGAGCAACAGGAGATTTATGGATAGTTGTAAATATTAAACATCATCATCTATATGAAAGGAAGGGAGATAATCTATACATAAAGACTAAAATAACTGTTGCTGAGGCTATTAAAGGAACAAAGATAAAAGTCCCTCTTTTAGATGGTAGAGAGGAAGAAATTACGGTAAAACCGGGAACACAAACTGGTGAGACAATAAGAGTTTATGGAAAGGGAATGCCTAAACTTAAATCATCTGGATACGGTGATTTAGTAGTTATAATTGATGTTCAAATACCGTCTATCTATGAACTTTCTAGAAAAGGTCAGAAAGCTGTCGAAGAATTATCAAAGGAACTTAATATTTCTAACAGATTTGAAAAACCAAACAAATAAAATCTAAAGGAAGGGGTAATAACAATGAAGAAGGATAGGAAAGCAAATAAAAAAGAACCTTTATATATGATTGGAGCAGTTTCAAGGATGTTTAATATTCATCCTCAAACTTTAAGACTTTATGAAAGGGAAGGATTATTAACTCCTTCAAGAACTGAAGGGAAAACTAGACTATACTCTCAAGAAGATATAGAAAAACTTGAGTTTATTCTGTTCTTAACTAGGGAGTTAGGAATAAATCTTGCTGGTGTAGATGCAATCCTTAGAATGAAGGAACAGATAGAGCAGATGCAAAAGCAGATAGAGTATCTTTTAGAGTTCATTAGAGAGGAGTTAATGAGAAAGTATGCAGGAAGTCCAGAGGAACAGAAGAATGCTTTAATGAGAATACCTAAAGTTGAAATAATAAAATTAGAAGAGTATATTTACACGAACTATAAAAAGGATGAAAAATAAGATTGAGAGGTCAACTATGATTCACTACTTGGAAGTTATTACACAGAAGAGAACACATTTCGAAGATATTACAGAGGCAGTTAAAGAAATCATAAAGGAAGAAGGAGTTAAAGACGGTATCTGTTATATATATGTTCCTCATACAACAGCGGGAGTTTTTATTAACGAGAATGCAGACCCGGATGTTAAATGGGATATAGAGAAAACATTAGAGGAATTAGTCCCGTGGATTAATGACTATAAGCATGTTGAAGGTAATGCGGCAGCACATATTAAGTCTGTCTTAACAGGAAACTCTGTATTTATACCGATTAAGAATGGAAAACTTTTACTTGGAACTTGGCAGGGAATATTTTTTGCAGAGTTTGATGGTCCCAGAGATAGAAAAGTTATTATAAAAATAATGGAAGGTTAGTAAACTGTGAAAGTGAAAATAGCACAACTACAACATAGCTGTTCTAAAGATACAGAGGAAAACCATAAAAAAGTTTTAGAGTTTATTGAGGAGGCTGGAAGTAAAGGGGCTAATATAGTATGCACACAGGAGCTCTATAAAACCCAATACTTTTGTCAAGTTGAAGACTGGGATAACTTTAAATATGCAGAAGTGATAGATGAAAATAATCAAACTATAAAAGATTTATCTAAATTAGCGGAGAAATATCAGTTAGTAATAATTGCCAGTCTATTTGAAAGAAGGGCAAAAGGAGTTTATCACAACACGGCAGTTGTGATAGATACAAATGGGAAACTAATCGGAAAATATAGAAAGATGCATATACCAGATGACCCACATTTTTACGAAAAATTTTACTTTACAGAGGGAGATTTAGGCTATCAGGTTTTCAAAACTAGATATGGAAATATCGGTGTTTTAATATGCTGGGATCAATGGTTTCCTGAAGCGACAAGACTTACAGCCTTAAAGGGAGCCGATATGATTTTCTATCCTACGGCTATAGGTTGGCTACCTGAAGAGAAAGAAGAATTTGGAAAAAGTCAGTATAACGCTTGGGAAACCGTTCAAAGAGGACATTCGGTAGCAAATGGTTGTTTTGTTATAACAACAAATAGAGTTGGTTTTGAAAACTCTCCTGATGGAAATAGCGGAATAGAATTTTGGGGACAAAGTTTTATAACAAATACATATGGAGAAATCTTAAATAAGGCTTCTGTAAATAGGGAGGAAATCCTTTTAACTGAAGTTGATTTAAGGGAGATTGAGGAAACTAGGAAAGTTTGGCCTTTCTTCAGAGATAGGAGAGTTTGCTCATATGACGACTTAACAAAAAAATGGTTAGATTAACATTAGAATAAAAATTTAAAATGAATAAAAAGAAAAGAAGAAAGGAAAGTTAGAAGTATAATTGAGAAGTTAATTTTATTCTCTTTATCTTTTCATTACCTATATTCTTTCCATAATCATCTAACTGATAAGCTATACCTAATTTCATTGTGTTTCCTCTTAAATACCAATTAACCCCAAATACTCTAGACCTTAATTTATAGTCATCTTTATTTATAGCATTATCCCATTTAGTCCAACTTTCGTATCTAGCAAATGGAGCTATATAGTAAAATTTTGGTAATACAACTTCACCAGTTATATACCAACCTTTAGATTTACCTACTTCTATAACATTATCTGTAAAATCTCTTTCTACACCATCAAAATCAAAGTATTCTGCTTGAACAAATAACCATTTATAGTGTGCTGACATTTCATAATTTAACAATGTTCTATCCATAGAGTATGTTCCTGCACTATCTTTAAATTTAACATGTGGTAATCTCCAGTATCCTACACCAACTTCAAAGTGTTGTCCTTCTCCAAAATATGTTTCAGTTCTCTTTTTCTCTTCCCATCCTGGTATAGGAGATAAAATTAACTTTCCTCCATACATAAAATCTTGTTCTATTAAAGAGTAGTTATCTACATCTTTTAGACTGTTTCCTACTGCATCGTGGAATTTTCCAGAGTAAATACCATCACCTATAGCTATTTGATATGCAATTTTATGTTTCCAGTTTCCATACATCTGTATGTTTGTTGCACGACGATTATGTGATACAAATTGAGCGGCTTCATCGGCAACATGTGGACGGTCATAGTGAATTACCCAAGCAGATTTTACTGTTTCTGTTCTAGATACATCTAATTTTCCTCTATAAATTTTAAAATTAACTAAAGATGTTCCAAAAGGTTTTTTTATCTTAAGATAAGCATCTCCTATATTAAAGCTTTCTTCTCCTTCATCCTGATAGTTAGCTTTATCGTTTCTTATATCCATAGAAAATGATACATTTTTAGAAAAACCTGCAGAAATTTCTAATCTAGCTCTTCTTAAATAAGCATCCCATAAATCCTTTACAGTTTGTCCAGTAGCCCTATCTTCTACTTTATAGTTTTCAAATGTTCCCTGTACTCTAACACCAACTTTTACCCACATATCTGGATTATCAAAAGCTTTAATTTTTAAACCTTTTATTGTTTCCTTACCTAGAAGGAAGTTTGGAGAATTTTTATTTTCAACATATATAAAATGTTTCATTAAATCCTTATCAGCCTTAACTTCTTTTGTTTCTTCCTTTTTAGAGCTTCTTAAATCTTGTTCAACAGCTATAGCTTCTTCCTTTGTTAAAATACCCTTTTCCACTAATTTTTTTAGAATTGGGTTTGTAATTTCTTCAGCATTAGAAATAGAAAAACCAGCTAAAATCGTAAATAACATTAGCTTTTTCTTCATCTTTTTTCTTACCTCTAAACTTATATTTATATGTTCTTTTAATATTTTGTCTTACACTTTTTAAATCTTTATTAAAGTTTTATTAAGATTTTTTAAAATTAAAGGAGTTTAAAAATTTTGAAAATTTGATTTGAAAACAAACAGAATTAAGGAATATTAAGGGTTAGAAGAAATTATAAAAATTTTTGAACCGTTTACCAAACTATGTAAAAATTTCTATTTGATTTTGTTTACAAGCCGACTTCTTCCCCTTAATTTTATATCTGATTACAGATGAAATAACAATATTTAAGGGTGTTTAAAAAGTCTAAGAAACAGGAATAAAGGGGACAAAAAAAAGATGAAATAGAAAAATAGAAAAACAAAGTCTTACAAGCAAATACAAGTTGTAAAGTAA
>QNZC01000018.1 GCA_003978565.1 Persephonella sp.
TTAAAGTAGGAGTTTTAGAGAGAGAGGCAAAAAAATTAAATGAAGATTTCTTTGTATATATAAAAGAAAAAAGACAATTTATAAATCTAAAATCTTCTTAAACTTTAGATGGAAAAATTGCAACAAGAACAGGTCATTCTAAATGGATAACAGGTAGTGGAGCTAGAAAGTATGCACATACATTAAGGAAATATTCCTCTGCAGTTATGATAGGAGTTAATACTGCAATAAAGGATAATCCAGAGCTTACAGTTAGACATGTAGAGACTGAAAAACAACCTTTAAGAGTTTTAATTGATAAATATTTACTTACACCTATAAATTACAAAATTTTTAATGATAAAGCGAAAACTATAGTTTTTACATCTGAAAAGGCAAATAAAGAAAAATTAAATCTGTTAGACAAGAAAAAAAACATAAAAGTAGTTATACTTCATTTGGAAAAGAATAAATTTAAAATAGAGGATATTCTAAAGGAGTTATATGAAAGGGAAGTGATACATATATTAGTGGAAGGTGGAAGGGGATTATTTACAGAGTTTTTTAGAAAAAACTTATATGACAAATTATCCTTATTTATTGCTCCTAAAATACTAGGTGAGGATGGTTTAGATATTGTTGGAGGTTTAGGGATAAATAATGTATATGAAGCTCCATCTTTTGTAATAGATGAAATTAAGAAATTGGGAGATGATATATTTTTAGAGCTTTACCCTAAAGATAAAAGGAGATAAAAAGATGGTTAAAAACTGGGAAGAAATAAAAAATGCCATTAAAAATCTAAAGGAAGTAAAAAAAACTAAAACTAAAAATATTAATAATCTACCTGTAGGAGCTCTATTAAATATTGATGGTAAGTATTACATAGTTGAGGAAAAAAATATTTATAAGGATTGGTCAGAGTATAAATTAAAAAATATTTTAAACAACAAAAAGAGCTACTTGGAAGTTGAAGAAGATAGGATTAGTTTATGGGAAAGGGTTTCTAAAAATGAAGAGGTTGATATATTAGAAAAATTTTATAAAGGAATGTGTTCATTAATAGAAAGTGGAGATACTGGAGAGTATAAATACTATACTATCAGATGTGATGGAAAACTTTACTCTATAGAAGAGTATTCTACAGGTGATACAAAAGAGAGAGAAGTTTATAAATCTTCGGAGGTAAGAGAACTTAAGCTTTTGTAGATAAGGAAATTAATCTTTTAGAGAAGAATGTATCTAAATTTATCTATAGTCTACTAGGTATTTCTTTCATTCTGTTTCTTTTATATAGCTTTTTAAGTCCTTGCCAAGAAATAACTGATTTCTATAGGAACAAACAGAAGAAGATTTTTGCTTATATAAATCTTGAAAAGAAAGAAGTTAATGAATTAAAGAATGAATTTGAAAATTTAAAAAAAACAGATAAAGGGTTTTTGAAAAGGTTTGGTTTGATTGATAAATTGGAGAAAGAGCTTAAAGAAATACAAAATTTATTAAATACAGTTGAAATAGAAAAAAAGTTTTATGAACCAGATAACTTTATAAAAAATAACTGTGGTGTCCTATGCTCTGAAAGTTGTGATTTAAAATTTAACAAAAGTTTAAATAAATTTGGGCAAAAAGTTAATAGAATTTACCAAAGAATTAATGACCTAAAAACCGATATTTTTTATTATACAGATGGAAAAAAATATAAAGATAAAAATAAAAACAGACTGTTATTTCTTATAGAGAAAATTGATAAATATATATCAGAGATAGAGCAGATAACTAATAGAAAGGCATATGAGTATAACTTTAACTTTAATGAAATTAAGGCAAGAGGCGATTTCTACAAAGGTAAGCTTATAGATTTAAAACAACAAATTCAGAATGCAATAAATAACGATAACTTCTATCTTTACAGTAAGTATATAAATGAAGGAATTACTTCTAAAACCATAGATATATTCAAAGAGTTTAAAGAAACATTTAAAGAGTTAGATAAAGACTACTTTATTATTTTAAAAGATAAAAAAGTAGAGTATAAAGCAGTGTTTACTATATATAGTTGGGATGATTATCAAGACTATCCCGTAGAACATAGCCTTACAAAAGAGATAAAACTATCGGAGGAGTTATACAAAATAATTAGAAGTTTTTTTGAAGAAACCAAAGGAGAGAAGGAGTTATGTAAGGGAAAAGTTTACTCTGTAAAATGTTATATAGGTGATACAGAGCTTAAAAATATAGTTTCAGAGCTATTAACACAGGTAAGCTATGGAGACACAGATTATGAGCTCTATGTAGAAGACATATATCCCATTTACTACCATCTGTATGAATTAGTCAGTTCAGATGGAATGAAAGAAACAAAGTGGGTAGAAGTAGATAAAAGAACTTTTGATACATTTAAAGAAATAAATACTGTTATTATGGCTAAACCTATAGGCTATTTTGAAGACCAAATAAAAGTATCTCCAAAAGAGATTTATCAATCTGTAGTAAATAATCCATATTATGTGAACGCTCAAAACAGAGATATTAACACTGTTATATGGATAATAAGAAATAGACTTCCTGAAGTAGTCTTACCTGATACAAGATACCCTGAAGATTTCAAAAGAAGTAGAAGATATGATTACTATTCAAGTAAAAATGTTTTAATGGATTATGCTAAAAAGTATGGTTTAGATAAAGAGAAATTAAAAGTTTATAGGGAAAAGAGAAGAACAGATGAATTCTTAACAGGCTCTTCATCTGGGACAGGTGGAACGGGGCTCAAGATATAGAGGTGGAGGATACGGAGGTTTTGGAAAGTAATAGTTGATTAGCAAGAAAAAAAATATATCATATATTTAAGGTATTTTATGTTTTAAAAGGAGAATAGTATGAATAGGAAAAAAGCTATATTACAAATTATTCTTCTATCAATGTTTATTTTTCCTAACATCTATGCAGACGAGATAAAACAGAAGCTTGATAATATTGAGGTAGATATTAAGGTAAGGGGGAAGCATAATACTACAAAATTTTCTGAATGTAGAGAATTTTTTAGCAAATCTGAACAGTCCAAAATTTCAAAAAAAGTTCTAGATACCTGTAATAATGAGTGTAATACTGGAAATGGAATATCATGTTTAGAGTTAGGAAAGTATTATGTTTCCAAGAAAAATTTCAAGAAAGCCGAACAACTTTTTAGAAGAAGCTGTTATCTAAATGAACCTAGAGGATGCACAAATCTAGCAACTCTATACTATCATGGTATAGATGGTATAAAACAAGACTATAAGGAAGCTATAAAATACTACAAAAAAGCATGTGATTTAGATGAACCTACAGGTTGCCATAATCTAGGGTTAATATATATGCATGGAAAGGGGGTAGGAAGAGATTTAAGAAAAGCTGTAAAAAGTCTAAAAGAGGCTTGTAATTTAGGGCTATCACCTGCTTGCGAAGATTTATCTAAAGTTTTTAAAAGAATAAACAGAAGAAAACATTATAAGGTAAATCAAGAAAATTTAGATTTACTAACTAGTAAATGTTATTCCGGAAACAGAGATATTTGTGTTGATATAGGAACATACTTTGTTAAACGTGAAAACTTCAGAAAGGCGAGAATTTTCTTTTCAAAAGCATGTCATATGGGTAGTCCAATAGGATGTAATAATTTAGGATTAATGTTTTATTACGGTTATGGAGTTAAACAAAATTTTAAAGAAGCCTTTGAATATTTTGAAAGAGCATGTAAAAGAGGTGAAGCTGTAAGTTGTAATAATATAGGAACATTTTACTTTTTTGGTTATGGAGTAAAGAAAGATAAAAAAAATGCTCTTAAGTATTACAAAAGAGCATGTGATATGGGTTCGGCTTTAGGTTGTAAAAATTTAGCTATTATGTATAAATATGGCTATGGGACTAGTATAAATGAGAATAAAGCTACAAGGATTTATAGAAGAGGCTGTAAACAATCTAATAAAGGCAAAAATTATCGTTGCGAGGAGATAATATACTTTAAGTAGTTTTTTATATTTTCACAAAAATTTCAGATTTAGGTATTGATTTCATAAAATTTTTCATCATATTTAAATAATGAAGGGAGGTTCAAAGGATGAAAAAATTAATCTTCTCTGCTATATTCTTAACAACCTGTTTATATGGTTATGTTTTTGCCGGGCCAGCTGATACAGCTACTTATGGCGGTAATACAATAATAAGAAATAGCAAAATACAGAATGAAGCTGTTATTAACAGATTAAAAATAAAGGCGGTAGGTAGAAATCAAAAGGTTAGTGTAGGGTCTATGAAAATAAAAAGGGGAACAAAAATTGAGAATGCAAATTTAAAGAATAAAACAGTTATAAAAAATGCGAATATAGAAGTTAGGGGAAGTGGGCAAAACATAGATGTAGGTAATTTTGAAATATCTAAATGAGGTTTGCAAAAAAATGAGAAAAAAATTTAAAATCTTACTTGTTCATTCATTAGCTTTTTACAGTATAGCGGTTGGAGGACCAGCTGATACAGTATTGGATAATAATAAAAGTTTAAAGAATATATCTGAAATAAAAGATGTAGTGTTTACAAATTTAGGAATAGAACAGAAAAATGTGGTGCATTCCATAAAAATAGGGACAAAAACTACAATAAAAAAGAGTATAATAAAGAATAGAGCTTATATGAGGGGCTCTAATGTTAAAAACATTGGTAAAGAGCAGGAGAATAACATCGGTAGTGTAAACTTCGGAAACGAATAAGTTTATTTTTATAAATTAATTTTAAGGAGGTAAGAGGTATGAAGAAGTTAGTGTTAGGATTAAGTGCGGTAGCGTTAAGTGCTGGGATGGTAATGGCAGGACCAGCAGACACTGCAACAACTGTGATTGAGAAAAGTAAAATCTCAAACAAATCCTCAATTGAAGGCTCTAGAATTACAAATGTTGGAATTGACCAGAAAAACACTATTAACTCTATCAAAATTAGAAAAGGTGTAAAGGTTAACAACTCAAAAATAGAAAACAAAGCTAAAATGAAAGGTTCCCAAGTTCTAAATGTTGGTATAGGTCAGGACAACACAATCGGCTCCGTTGATATTGGTGATAATGCTTCTCCTAAAGCTACGTCAGGTTCTATCAGATACAGAGGAAGATAACATCACTCTTCCCTTCCAAGATTTTATTTTTTTATAAAAGCATAACTATTAAGGAGGTAAGAGGTATGAAGAAGTTAGTGTTAGGATTAAGTGCGGTAGCGTTAAGTGCTGGGATGGTAATGGCAGGACCAGCAGACACTGCAACAACTGTAATTGAAAAAAGTAAAATTTCAAACAAATCCTCAATTGAAGGCTCTAGAATTACGAACGTTGGAATTGACCAGAAAAACACTATCAACTCTATCAAAATTAGAAAAGGTGTAAAGGTTAACAACTCAAAAATAGAAAACAAAGCTAAAATGAAAGGTTCCCAAGTCCTAAATGTTGGTATAGGTCAGGACAATACCATCGGTTCTGTTGATATTGGTGATAATCCAACAGACAAATCAAGAAGAGGTTATATAAGACACGGTGGAATTAATATGAGAAGATAGTATAAAATCTTGCAAAAGAAAATCTCAAGATGTGGGTGTTCCCACAAATTGTTATCTTTTCTTATATATAAAAAAGAGGTTGTTTGTTATGAGGAAGTTTGCTGTTTTACCTTTTTTACTCGTAGGTTCGCTTTATCTTTCAACATCCAATGTTTATGCGGAAGATAATCCTATGGATAAAATAAAAAGAAAGATGGAAGAAACAAAAGCAAAACATTATCAAAGGAGAGGTGGAGTTCATGGGAGAACAATGTATATATATAATGCAAATAAAAGGATAAAAGCAACTTCGGAAGGTGGAGTTTCTGTATTTAAAACTAAAATAAATCAGAGAAATCTTAGAGGAAGGAAGATACAAGTTCAACACTATATAGAGAATGTTAAAATCAAACAGAGAGGTGTTTTCAAAAGAAATCCTCGTCTAAAGAAAAAGGAAATATATACAAGGGACCTTAATAACATTGATAGAAGAGTAAAAAAAGTTATTATAATAGACAAAAATATAAAGGTTGATATAAGAAATAGAAATAGATAAAATTTTGTTATAAATAAAAAAAAGGTGGAAGTTTAAATGAGAATAGGAAGATTGAATTTTTTAGTGATTTTTTTACTAGCTTTTATTTTATTTTCAAATTCATGTAAGAATAATATAATGCAAAACTTCGAAGATAAAGTTAATCCATGTTTAAGTAAGGAGGATATAGCTGATATTTATAAAGAAGATGTTTTAAAGGGCACAAATTGGGTAGAGTTTAAAGTAAATGATAAGGGCTTTATATTTAAAATTCCAGATAGGTATATATTTAGTCAAAATGGAAACGATATATACAACTTCAATCCAAATGGAAAAAAGTATCTAAAGAGAATAATGGAGGAGTATAAATCCGAAATCGACAGATGTTATCCGGACAACACTATAAATGTTAAGGGTGTAGACACAAACAGTGAAGCTAGAGGAGAAACAAAGGCAGGTAATATAGCTAAATTTATTAAAACTTATAAAGTTCCAGAAATTCATTGGTATGGAAAAAAGGAAAAAGAAAATCATATTGAAATATATATATACTTCTATAAATAAGGAGTTCAGGAAATGAAAAAAATAATTGCATTGGCGGTTCTTTCAGCATCTACAGTCTTTACCTTAACATCCTGTCAGGAAGTCTTTTCTAAAACTAAATTTATTAGAAAAGTGAAAACACTAGCTGAAGGAGGACGAACAAAATCGGATATAACCCAAAATAAAACCAAATATGAAATGCCTTTAATGCTGTTTGGTAGAGATTTGGCCTTCGTTATGGGAAAAAAGAACATAATAACAATATCTTCCATTGTAAATGAAACTCCAGATTTACAAACTATAGCTGCCGAAATAACAGGAATACTAAATACAACCATAACTAAATTAACAAGTTCCCCTATCGCAAATAGATATTTAGATTTATATACAGGTGCCACAGCTGAAAATATTTCGGGAATTAACATTAGAGGAACTATTACAACATTAGATAAAATATTAAGTTCAAGTGGAACATTTAATTTAGATGCAACATTTGGTGGTGGCAGAACAAAAACTGACAGTAGTGTTAGTATAGATAAAAATAATATAGCGAAACTATTAACATTAGATTTACACGCATTTTTATCTCAACAGGGTGTAACTAAACCTATCGCTTTAGGTTATACATCTAATACATCTATACTATACAAATTTTCCGACGGGGCAAGCTTAAGCCTATACATATTAGGTAGTGGTTTTTCTCTAGGAGGTAATATTAGCACCTCAAATGCACCAAATCAGATGTTGAGAATGTTAACTGAGTTTTCAATGATACAATTACTAGGAAGAATTTATACAGTTCCATACTGGCATTGCTTTAAAACAAGAAATGATGACGAAGTAATGTTTGATTATTTAGCACAAGAGTGGCCTACTTTACCAATATCTCAACCATCTCCACAGGATAATTATAAAGATAGTATAATTGGTAAATATGCAGATATAGCTAGATTATTCTATGGCTACTATTTGGCGGATTTAGCTGGTAAAGAAGGTGTGGTAAGCTATAAAAAAGTTAAAAAGAAGGATAAAGTGGAGGAAGTAGAGGTTCCGGGTATCTCATTTATAAGAAAGAAAACTATTTATCTTAAAAGAACAGTTCCGTATACAAATGAAGAAGGGGATACTGTAGAGAAAGAAGAAAGTATACCTGTAGAGGTTTTAGTTGTAAATGAGGAAAATGTTAAGAAGTTTATTAACATACTTAAGAAATTTTATCATATAGAGGGAGATATATATAGCTTTGAAACTTACTATAAACTACTTAATAATACACCTTTCTGTAGTTATCCATACAATGACTTATTAAAAGATTATCTATTAACAGAAATAAAGAAAGTAAAATTTGAAGCACATGACGGTGATGTTAAAGACCCTATAATCCTTAATTTTGGAGAGTTAAGAAGAAAATTCAGAAAAATTAGGTAATGGAGAATGTTATACAGATTTATTCTACATGTTTTTACACTTCTTTTCTTTTTTGCCTATTTTAATTCTTATGCTGAAAACAACCTATATTTAAGGAATGATATAACATTTAGTCCGAATGGGAAATTTATAGCATTTGTGGATAATAATGGAAATGTAAAGATATGGAATATAAAAAGTGGAAAACTGATAAGGATTTTAGCTAATTCTATGACAGAGACATACTATATAGATTTTTCTCCTAATGGGAAATATCTGGCAACACTAGACAATGAAAATAGAATAACCGTTTGGAGATTTGGAAGATTTAAACCGATAAAAATATTTAAAGACAGTGGAAAAAGTATAATTCTATTGAAGTTTTTAAATAATAATAAATATATCTTAACAGCAAATTTAGATGGAACGATAAGACTGTGGGATGTTATAAAGGGAAGGTTAAAAAAGGTAGTAAAAGTAAAATTCCCTAATATACTTACTATTATTCCAAATAAAAAAAGATACTTTCAAGTGGCAATACTAGATAGAAACGGGACAGTTAGAGTATGGGATATAAAGCATAATAGACTTATTAGAGCAATTGAAATAAAGTCTGGAAAAATAACTGCTATAGATTTTCATCCAAAGGGTAAGGTTCTAGCCACAGCAGTAAGTGATGGTTCCATAATATTATGGCAAATTTACACGGGAGTATTAATAAAAACCATAAAAACAGGTAATACAAGAGGTAAAGAAATACTGAATATTAAATACAGTCCTAGTGGAAAGTATATGGCTGTTATTAATAAAGCTGGAAAGGTTCAAATTTGGCGTATACATACAAAAAAACTTGTAAAAAATATATCTGAAAAAAATTCAAAGATATACTCTGTAAACTATAGTTCAGATGGAAAAAAACTGGCCGTTAGAAGCTCTAACGGTAAAGTCAAAATTTGGCTCTTGAAAAGTAATAAAATTATTAGAATATTAAAATAATAGAATAAAAAATTTGTTTGGGGGTAAGTTTTGAAAAAGGTAATAATCTCAACTGTTTTTCTTTCATTTTGTCTTTCAACTTATCCAGCATTGGCGACTTCTAGTCCTTCTCCTAGTTATGAGCATAGCTCTGCAGATAGTGCGTCCACAGGAAGAAGTAGTTCATCTAGAACAGCATCAGATATTCAAACTGTATTAACCCAAGATATAAAGAGAGATGAGCAGGAAAAGAAAACGATAGGAATGGGATTTTTTTATAATGCTAAAATAATTTTAGATACAGAAAAAGGTGATGCTACTGTAAAGAAATTTGACTTTACAGATTGGAAAAATAAAAATTTTGATGCTGATGTAGAAGCAGGTATATTTTCATTCTCAAAAGAAATAGGAACAGATTTAACTGCAGGTATAATTCTACCATATAGGAAAATAAAGGTAAAAGACAATGTTAAAAGTAAACTCACTATGTATAGTATAGCTCCTTTTGTAAAATTTAGGACTATGAAAAAAGGAAACTTTTACAACGATTTAAGTTTCTATACCTTTTTATCCTTAAATAACCTAAAGGCTGACTTAGACCAAAATAATACTAAAGATAAAATTGATTACAAAGAGTTAGGGATAGGAACCTATATAAATCCAACATATAAGTTCAATGATTTATTAACTTTAGATTTTAACTTTGGTTATCAATACTCAACTTATTTGGTTAGAAAAGCTGATATTACTCTCACAGCTGATAATTTTGGGTTAACTGGTAATAAGGAAGATATAAAGAATAGCTTCAAACCTAGACATTTGGTAAATATGGGAACTTCTTTAACAATTACTCCAATACCCAATGGAAAAGTTATATTAGGCTATGCATATTCTGCTAATGTATTAGGTAGTCAAAACTTCGAAGAAGAAAGAGCTAATTACTACTATATAAAGGCCTATTATACTTTCTGGTTATTTAAAGTTAGCCTAGGATATAAGAAAACTGATGATGCAAATAATTATGAGGAAGACACCTATATGGCTTCTGTAAGTTATAATTTTTAAAACTTCTTCTTTTTCTTCTTCCCTTTTATCTTAACTGA
>QNZC01000031.1 GCA_003978565.1 Persephonella sp.
CAGAAACTACATCTAACTGGACACCCTAGTTGAGTTGATACACATAAGGTATCCCCTCTATAGTAAACTGCTTCAACGGTGTATTTATCATCAGTTTCAACTTCTAAAAGTTTGTTAAGTTTATCATTTATTACAGTTTTTATTTCCATCCGATTTAACCTTTAAAGTATTCCCTTTTTTCTTAGTTCGTTTTTTAAATAAAAATCTAAATCTTCTAAATTTTCTTCTCTTATTTCAATAAGAGGTAATTTATATTTAGTATAAATTTCCAGCTTCCTTTTAATATATTTATCATATTTATCTATACCCTCTAGTCCCCAGTATTCTATATAACATTTTTTCCCATTTTTTCCTTCAACTAACCAATCTGGTCTTAAGTTTTCTGGAATTTCAGTAATTATCGGCTCATATTTATGTTTTATGTTATTTTTATACAACCAATCATCTATTATTTTTTCCCCTTTAGACCTTACTATATGACCATCATCGGCTTTGTATTCTTTTGGATAATTTGAGCGGATTTTTTCTAAATATATATAAGTATTTATTTTTTTCATTTCATTACTGTAAATTTCCGATAAATAATCAAATAGTCTATTAAGTTTTGCTTCAGGTATAACTTTATCAGAATATTTTATTCCAAATTTATATAATTCCTTTTCTTCTATAGATAAAAGGCTTTCAGTCATTAATTTTACTTTAACTTGACATAGATATTTCCCTCCCCATGCTTTTTTATCTATCAAACCTACATTAGATACAGCTTTCCAAATTCCATGTAAAATTTTTTTACTCATGTCAAATAGGAATATATAATCTACTCCGATTTTTATATTCTTAAATGTTTTACATTTATTTAATGTTGTTCCAAATAAGTTTTTAGCAAAACATTCATCACATGTGTTCTTATCACACAAAAAGATGTATCCTTTCATTTTTGTTAACCTCCTTTTAAAATTCTATAAAGTATCTTTTTCAATTTATAACTTGCCTCTCCCCTATGAGATATTTTATTTTTTTCCTCTAAATCAAACTCTGCTAAAGTTTGAATATATCCTTCAGGAATAAAAATAGGGTCATATCCAAAGCCTTTATTACCTTTAGGTTCTTCAGCTATTCTTCCGTATAAGTATCCTTCCGTCCATAAACCAAACTTCTCGGGAGTGTAAAAAACTATATTACTTACAAATCTTGCCTTTCTGTTATTTTTACCCTTTAAAAGTCTTAAAAGTTTTCTTATGTTAGCTTCATCTTTTGTTTCTCCATCTCCAATGTTCTCAACACCACCAAACTCTATCTTATAAAATCTTGCTGAATAGACACCGGGATAACCATTTAAAAGCTCAACCTCTAACCCTGCATCTTCAGTTATAACTGGAAGTTTATAAAAGTTTGCATACTCTTTTGCTTTCTTTAATGCATTTTCTAGAAAAGTTTCCCTATCTTCTACCACATTTATTTTTTCAGGCATATCTTCAAGGGTTAAAACCTTAATTTCTAAATCTTCAAAAAGTTTCCTAAACTCTCTTATTTTTCCTTTATTAGTGGTTCCTATAAGTATCTTATCTATTAACATTTTTTTATCTCCTCTTTATATTTTGATTTTATATAGTTTAATGCCTCTTCTTTACTTTCTAATTTATTATCTAGATATTTTTCAAAAATCTCATCTAATATTTTTCTAAATTTAGGGGAAGGTTTTAAACCTATATCTATTAAATCATTACCATTTAGTATAAATTTTCTTTCCCTCTCTTTGTCTAATATTCTTAATATTCTCTCTGGCAAGTTTAAATCGTAATAGGCAGAAATAAAGATTAAAACATTTTTATCAACATTTTTTATTAATTTATATAACTGACTATCTTTTTCAGGAACTTTTTTTAATCTATCTTTGATATTAAAAAACTCCTCAAACAGACCTTTTTTCCCAGAAAAACCATACTTTTCTAAAAATTTATAAGAGTATTCAAATGGTAAGTGATACAGTAGTGCATTCAGATATAGAAACTCCCTATCAGCCTCAAAGTTAAATACAAGTTTGTATGTTGTTATTAGCTCTTTTATTTTAGTAAGTATCATAATCCTTTCCTTTGTATGTCTATACTCTGGAATAAGCTGATGAAGAATTTTGTATTTATTCATAAGATTTATTATTTCTAGAACTTTATCCTCGTTGAATATGTATCTTAACTCTTGATTTACCCTGTGAGTAGGAGCTACCTTTAAAATCTCCTCATCTATAGCTAGTTTTAATAACCTCTCTGTTGTTTTACCTAACTTAAAATTAAATCTTCCTGCAAATCTAACCGCCCTTAATATTCTAATTGGGTCTTCTATAAAACTTAACTGTTTCAGCATTCTTATAACTTTATCTTTTATATCCTTTAATCCATTGAAATAATCTATTAGGTTTCCAAAGTTATCCTCAGTTATCTCTATAGCTAATGTGTTTATTGTAAAATCCCTTCTGTATAAATCTTCCTTTAGAGTGGCTTTTCTTACTTTAGGATAAGCTCCCGGATACTCATAAAATTCTGTTCTTGCAGTTGCAAAATCCCATTTTTCATTTTCAGATAAAATAACTTGAGCTGTTAAGAACTCTCCATAGATGTTAACCTTATAACCATACCTTTTTGCGAACTCTTTAGCTAACTTTCTAGCATCTCCCTCTACCAAAATATCTACATCAAGATTTGTTCTACTCATTACTATATCTCTAACAATACCACCAACTAAATAGGCTCTGTATCCTAACTCTTTAGCAACCTTTCCTAAATTCTTAAGTTTTTCTATAATTTCTTCAGGTAGGTGTTGTTTAAGTCTGTTTAAATAGTTTATTACCTTCGGTTTAATTCTCTCTCTAGAGATAAAGGTATCTTTATCAGATGAAAAGAGTTGTCCGTGAATTGCTTTAAGTAAAAATCCCCTTGATACAATTCCTAAAACCCGTCCATTTTTTAAAACGGGAAACACCTCTTGAGAGGAGTTTATAAGATACTTTTCAGCTGTAGCTATGCTCATATCAGGTGAGAAGGTAATAATATCATCAATAACAAAATGGGAAAGTGTTAGATTTTCCTTTTTTAGTTTTATAGCTTCCTTTAATGTTTTTGTATAAACAATTCCAGAAAATTTATTTTCCTTATTTTTTACTAAAAATATCTGTGAAATTTTTATAATATCTTTCAACTCACCAATTTTTGTATCCTCGTTAAATAATTTTATATCTTTAAACATAATATCTTTAATCTGTTTGCTCTTATAAAATGTCCCAAGAATAATACTTTCTAAGAAACTTTTTATTTCATAGGTTGTAAAACCTTTAATTGTTGCACTTCCTGCTGAGATGTGTCCACCACCACCAAGATATGAAAGTATATCCCCTACATCTATGCTTTTATTTTTAGACCTTCCTATTATACTAATCTTTCCTGACGAGTTTATTATTGCAAAAAATCCATCTGCATCCTGAAAGGGCTTAATTAATCCAAGTTTAGAAGAAATATCAGGAATATACTTCTCTGTATATGCAGTTGAGATAATTATCTTCTTCCCCTCAACAAATAGATATTGAATGTTATCTGTTAACTGTTTTATTACGCTTAACTGTTCCTCTGTAATACCTTTCTCTAATACTTTCCTTATAATTTTTAGATTTGCTCCTTTATCTAAAAGAAAAGCAGTAGCCATTAAATCCTGTGGCTTTGTAATATTGTATCTGAATGAGCCTGTATCCTCGTATATTCCTAAAGCTAACAGTGTAGCTTCGGAAGAAGTTATCTCTATCCCCCTTTCTTGTATCTCCTCTACAATTATAGTTGTGGCTGAACCATAACTTTTTAAAATATACTCAGCATTTTCTGATTTTTCTTTTTCATCTACAGGGTGATGGTCATAAATATAAATTTTTGTCTCTTTATCTATTTTTCCATCTAACCTCTTTAAAGGTTCATCTAAATAATGATTATCTACCAAGTATAATTTTTCTATTTTGTCTATATCTTCAAAGTTTACTCTTTTACTCTCTATTAACTCTTTAAATAGACTTAAAGTAAGTCTTACAGTTGTTGAGTATCCATTTGGGAATAGTATTTTTGTATCTCTATCTAATAGAGTAATTCCATATGCTGAAGCTAATTCATCTAAATCAGCACCTTCAGTTAAATAAACAATATTCATAATATTTCTTGTTTTCCCCTTTTTTATTATTAAACCATATTCTAAACTACCGTTTTATAAGGATATATTTTTCTATTGATATAAAATATTTAATGTTAAAATTTAATGTTTGGTTTTAAAACTTTATTAAGGAGGATTTTGTTTTGCGTCCAGATGGAAGAAAATCAACCCAAATTAGACCAGTAAAAATAACTAGAGATTTTAATATCTACGCTGAAGGTTCTGTTCTAATAGAGATGGGAAATACAAAAGTTATCATAACTGCTTCAATTGATGAAAAAGTTCCTCCATTTTTAAGAGGTTCAGGACAAGGATGGATAACTGCTGAATACTCTATGCTACCAAGGTCAACAGAAAACAGAAATATAAGGGAAGTTGTTAGAGGAGCTCCCTCAGGAAGAACCCAAGAAATACAGAGACTTATTGGAAGGTCATTAAGGGGAGTTGTAGATTTGAAAAGGTTGGGAGAGAGAACTTTATGGGTTGATTGTGATGTTATTCAAGCTGACGGTGGAACAAGAGTTGCATCTATAACTGGAGCATTCATAGCTGTTGCTGATGCGATGATTAAACTTACTGAAAGTGGGGCAGTAAAACAAAATCCATTAAAAGATTATGTTGCCGCTATAAGCACAGGAGTTGTAGGGAATGATGTTGTTTTAGATTTAAACTTTAAAGAGGACTCGACGGCAAAAGTTGATATGAACTTAGTAATGACTGGAAGTGGAAATTTTGTTGAGATACAGGCAACAGGTGAAGAATACTCTTTCTCACAGGAAGAGTTTAACAAAATGCTTGAGTATGGCAAACTTGGTATAAAGAAACTTATAGAGATACAGAAAAAGTTTATAGAAAGTTCTTCTACTATGGGAGTTTGGAAGAGAACTCCTATAAAAGAGTTTCAATTTAATGATGGAGAATAACAAATATAGAAGGGGGTAAATGTTGGCTAACAGTTTGGTAATATTAGGCTCTCAATGGGGAGATGAAGGAAAGGGAAAAATAGTTGATGTTTTAGCAGATGATTATGAGTATGTTGTTAGGTATCAAGGGGGAAGTAATGCAGGACATACTGTAATTGTTGGAAATAGGAGTTTTGCACTTCATCTAATTCCTTCAGGAATATTAAGGGAGGATAAGAAGAATTTAATAACTAACGGAATGGTTGTATCTTTAGATGAGTTAATAAAAGAGATGAATAAAATAAAAAATTTTGTTAAAGATTTTAAGGGAAGACTTTTTATAAGTGATAGGGTTCATTTAGTTTTTCCTCACCATAAATTACTTGATGCATATATAGAAAAATCTAAAGGGAAAAACAAAGTAGGAACTACCCTTAAAGGCATAGGTCCAGCTTATATGTCAAAGTATGGAAGGACTGGAATAAGATTAGCTGATTTATTTGACCCTAAATACTTTAGAGACAGACTGAAAAATTCATTTTTTGAAACAAAGGAAATTATAGAGAAGGTTTATAAAGGAAAATTTACACTTAACTTTAATAAAGTTTATTTCAATACATTAAAACAGCTTGAAAAGATAAGAGAGCTAATAACTGATACATCTATAATGTTAAATAACGCATTAAAGAATGGAAGAAAGGTTTTATTTGAAGGTGCTCAAGGGACTATGTTAGATATAGATATGGGAACATATCCTTATGTAACTTCCTCAAACTCATCAGCTCTTGGGTTGTGTAATGGAACAGGTGTTTCTCCAAAACTCATAGGACAGAGTAAATTTTATGGAGTTGCAAAAGCTTACACAACAAGGGTAGGTTCTGGACCATTCCCAACAGAGCTTACAGATGCAACAGGTAAGGCTTTAAGAGATTACGGTTTTGAGTATGGAACAACAACAGGAAGACCAAGAAGAACCGGTTGGTTAGATTTAGTGGCTTTAAGATTTGCATCAAGGATAAATGGATTAGATGGTTTAATCATTACAAAGCTGGATGTATTAGACCATTTTGACGAAATAAAAGTTTGTGTTGCTTACGAGTATAATGGTGAGTTAATAAAAGAGTTCCCAGCATCTCTAAAGATTTTAAATAGATGTAAGCCTGTCTATAAAACTATCAAAGGTTGGAAGAGTAATACGAGGGGAATTAAGGATAAAAATAAACTTCCGAAGGAAGTTTTTGAATTTTTAAATACTATAGAAGAAGAAGTTGAAACTCCCGTTGTTATGGTTTCTACAGGTCCAGAGAGAACAGAATTCATATGGATTTAAAGAATTCTGCTCTCTTCAGCTCTTTTTTTATTTTTTAATTATTTAAAGCTTCCCTAAATCTTTTGATAGCCTCAGGCAGGAATATAGAAAATAGATAACCTAGCTTAATTTTATTTGTATTAATTAAAAGTTTCCATTGGAAATTATCTCCTACTATTACTACATCAAGAGTTCCCTGCTGAAGATTTATTATATAGTAATCACCTAAGTTTGACATTGTAGAATTATTAACTGCTTTTCTTATATGTTCCGTTATATTTGCAAATAGAGCTGTAGCTTTTTCATTAGAGTTATATCCATCTACCACTGGTAAACCTTCTGTTGAATATATATCTGTAGTGATTAATCCCTCTCCCAATTCTTCTTTGGCAAAGTAGATACAGTTTTGTAGATTTTCTAAAACTTGTCTTCCCACAATAGAAACCTCCTTCCAATAATTTTAGTATTTATTAAAATATTTTAATAATATATTATTCCATAGAAAATATTAATAACAACCAAATCGTTTTTTTAACCTATTGTCTTGTTATTCTAAAACAACTCTAATTTACAATTCCCAAAATTATAAAATTATTATAAGTTTTAACTTTGATTTTTTATTTGAAGGATAAATTATTTTATTACTTTTCTTGGTATAAAATTTTTATCTTCTCCAAAACTCTATAATGATGCTTAAGTGAATTGGAAATTAAGGTTAAATATGTATAATAACTCTGTTCTTCTATTTTTTAATGGAGGTATGAATGTTACAAATCAGATAAATTAAGAAAACAGAAAGAAGATATAGAAAGACATTTA
>QNZC01000020.1 GCA_003978565.1 Persephonella sp.
AAAGTTTAAATACTTATACAAAATTCTTAAAAATTTAGAAAAGAAAATTGATGATTTAGAAATACTAGAAGAACATATAAAACTTTTAAATAGTGCCGCAGAAATTATAATAACAACTTTAGGGGAAGAGCTAGAAGGTTTAGATTTAGAAAAAAACACAAACACTAAATTTTCAATAGGTAATATATAAAATTTTTAAGGTTAATCTTTTATGAAATTTAAAGATTACCTTTTAGGCACATTTAATGCAGGTGTTTTTAGCTACTACCTTTCAAACTACTCATTTAAATATTATTACATACTGAATATTATGGAGCTTCTCTCAATATTAGCATCACTTACAATAAACACTGTTATTTTAACCTATATGATAAACAATGAAAATTTTTTGTATATAAAAGAAAACTCTTTTGTTGAAATATATATAATCTCCTTTGTTATTTCTATATACATATCTTTAATTATTTTTGAAAAATTTAAAAATTACTTTAAAAACTTTTTAGAGCTTTTTCTGTTGATAGGTGAAGAAAATGAAGATATAAACCGTAAATTACAAAAAATAAAAGATAGTCTTTTAAGTATAAATATATCTCTGTCTATATTTTTATTACTGTATCCATTCCTTTCAATTTCCTTACAGAGCTTTTTTAAAATAGGTTTGTTTACTCTAAATGAGTTATTCTTTTTTAATCCATTTAATTTACAGTTTAATAGTCTTCTAGACCTGTTAGAAGCTGAGATTAATCTATTTATCCACTTTGTAAAGCTATCAATATTTATTCTAACTCTTTTATTTTTACAATCATCTTTATTTTTCCATATATTCAATGCACTTTTAGAATTTCTTTATCTGCCTAATGTTAATATAGTTTACTTTTCCTCTAAAGAAGTTTTAGATGAAAACAAATTTTTACTAAAAGAGAAAGAACAGTTTCCTAATAAATTCTTTCAAAGTTATCAGGGAACTATCCTAATCCCTAAAACTGTCAAAGGTGAGATGTTTAGTAAAGGTGTAATTAAAGAGCTTTTGGAGTATCTTTTAAAGACTTTATACTCATACTATATTGTTTTATCAAGTAAACCTATAATTTTTAGATATATTCCAATATTTATAAATTTTGTAATATCAACATTCTATCCAATAATTAGCATAGTCTTTTTAAATTATTTATTGCACTATCTATACTGTAAATTTGGTTTCGATAAGATAACGGTAATAAGTTTAGGATTAGTTTTATTTATGTTCTGGTATATTTTCTTTCTAGAAAAAACATTAAAACTTTCACATTCAAATATATTCTTATTTTTAAGTAAATACCTCCACAGAAGATTAATAAACAACATACATATGGTTTACACATCTCCCTACAACGAAAAGAGGGAGATAAATGTTTATACAGTTTTGCTCGGTAAAGGAATAATGGAAAAAACTGGAAGAAATTTAAATTTAGTGTTTCAGATTATATCTATCCTAATTATAAATATCGCTGTCGTTGTGATAATAACATACTTTCTCGGTAATTTTGATTGTAATTAGAGAGGTATTAAGGTTATGGAAGAAACAAGATTATTAAAAAAGATTGTTGCAAAACAGATTTTTGATGAATACTCAATTTTAGCCAAAGAGATATTAAATATTGTGTCTGTAGCTCTAGCTTTAAAATCAGAGGGAGATGTAAAAGCTTTAAAAAACAAGGCTTTAGACTATATAGAGAACTATAAATATTTAGAGATTGGAAAGTTTTCAATAGACACATTAAAAAGCTCTAAACTTATAAATGAAGTTGTAGACATTCTAGCTTACAATACAGAGAATATAGAACCTATGTTTAGAATAAACTATCTGTTTATAGACAGTAAAAAGACATTTTTAACTTCAACGGAAATTTTAATAGATACACTTCTATATCTTTACAAAAGATGTAATATCTCCAAAGTTATATTAGATGTGTATATGTTTCCTAACAACTTTAAGATTTTAGGAAATATAGATGAAAAGAGAAAATTTGCTCTTTTTAAGAAGAGAAAGAAATTAATCGGTTTTTCAAAAACGGATGAGCTTATACTACTTTCATTTTTCTTTAAAGATATAGAGAACATATTAAATAGTCTAAATCTAGTTGCAAAGTATCTAAAGTTTAAAAGGGAGAGCTCTAGACAGGTTTATATACCCTTTCCACTTCTACAGAGAAGATACAGAATTTACAATCTACAGGCTTTTTTAAATGATGAGCTAGTTAAAGTTATAAACTCTCTTATAGGAAATCAACCAAAGATATTTAAACAGAATGAAAAATTAAGTTTTGTATTAACCTCCGACTACAACATTGGAGATAAAGTTAACGAGTATGGAGAAAACACTGCACTTATAAAAGGCTCTTTTTTCTGGCGAGAAATGTTAAGACTTTTCCCAATTATAATGAATGTGTTTGCAGTGAAATTACTAAATATTTTAACACCTAGAAAGAAACAGATATTAAAAGATATAGTAGATTTTTTACATTCTAGAATTTATAAAAATATATTTATCAGAGATGATATTTTCTTCTCAAAATTGGAACTTGAAAAACTAACTCAAGATATATTTTCGGACATAATATCTTTTCTAATATTTGGAGACAGCTATATACTTTCATTAGTTTCATCTGGAGTTTTAGGAAATAGATACTATGATACTCTAGGGATTAACAATAAAGAGTTAGATGAAAGGGAAAACATAAAGAAGTTATGGATAGATTTTGAGTATCTGTATGAAGATATAATGTTTGATACAGAAAGGGAGAGCTCTCTCATTAGATTAAAAGTTTTAATAGATATAAGGGAGTATATAAAACAGAACTCAAAAAAGTATAATCTCTTTGAGTTATCACTTTTAGACAGCCAAAAACCAGTATCAATACTTGATGAAATAAAAGAGTATATGAATGATTTGTTTCCTATTTGGGAAAAAATACCAGTTGGGGACACATACAAGAGACTGTCTATATATCAGAAAAAGTCTGTTAAGTTGATAGGAAACCTTATAAACTTTGTATCTAAAGTGTATGTAAAAAAACTGAAGGAATTTTTAAGTGATATTAAGTTTTCATTAAAGGAAAAATTCTTAGGGATATACATTGATAGAGCTAAATTTACAGATGAAAGTTTATACTTCTTTGTTAAAACATATAAAGTTAATATAAAGAGGGAAAATATAGAAAATCCATTTTATAAGGTAGAGTTAAAAAACAATTACATAGATATTAGTATAATTCCAAATCCAGCCTTTTTAGATTTTAGGAATTTAAACAAGGTTAGTCTTTTGGCTATCGTATGGAAAAATCTAATTAATAAACTTACAAAACGTAGTAAAACACTATCCTACGGTATTTACGAAGGAAGTATGTTGAGAAGCATTGTTAATATTAAAAAGTATAATGAATTTATAAAGGACAGTGTAAGTTTTGAGTATGATTACTTAAACTTTTTGAAGGCAAAGAGATTTTTTGAAAGTTTTAAGGATAAGCAGATAACATTTAGAGATAGTATAAAGAATTACTCTTTCTACACAAGAAAAAAGTTAAAAACTCTCCTTATGTCAGATTTTACAAGTTTATTTCTATCTAAAGATATGTATGGAACTGATATTTGGGAAGTAAGAATTTATAAAGATGCTATAAGAAATTTAGGTTTTCTAGACAGACACTCTCTCTTAAAGGCTAAATCCAAAAAGATAAAGTATGAAAGAAACTGGATAGTGTTTACACTTGTAAAATTTTCTAAGAAGTTTAGAGAGTTTAAAAGGGAGCTTAAAAAAAGCTTGTTTATAGATAATGAAAAGGAAGTATTTATAAGGGAGATAAAAGAGCTAGTTGAAGATTACAATATACGGGAAAAATTCTTTGGATTTTCTTTAGGTTGGGAAGATTTAATACTGTATTATGAAGATAACTGTTTATCTAACATATTTGAGTTTATGGAAAAGTTGCAGGATTTCACAATAATTCAGAGAACAGAAACAATAATAGGTTTTAATATGGAGAAGAATAAACCTCTATGTCTGAATAACTCAAAACATGAAAGAAACTTTCATCTTTATATGTTTGCAAGACTAAAACATACGGACAAAAAGCTGGAAGAGATAAATATTTCTGAGCTTAACAGTGATAATTTTATAAAAAACTGTAATATATTCCCAGAAATATATCCCGGCAGATTTGATATGATTTTAAGTAAAAAGTATCTAAAAGAGGAAGAAGTTATAAACTGTTTAAATAAGGTTCTAAATACTAGGTCAATTACATTAAAATTGGGAAGAAATAAAAGCTTCTACATAGAGGATTTAGTCCTAAAAATAACATCCATATCAGATTTTTATACCTAAATTATTTATACTTCTCTAATATCTTTTTCAGCTCTTCATCTGTTAGATTACTACCATCGTATAAATCATTATCTATTAAAAAGGCTGGAGCTATGGCACAGCTACCTATACACTCAACTAGTTCTATATACCATCTACCATCTGCACTACTTTTTCCAACATCTGCATTAGTTAACTCTTTAATCTTTTCTAACAATGATTGATAGTTAGCCAGATGACAGGGTAAATTTCTACAAATTCTAATGTGATGTCTTGCATTTTTCTTAAATCTAAACATATCGTAAAAGCTAACTATACCCTCTATATGATTTAACGGCACTTTTAAATATTCAGCTAACTCCTCTAAAGATTTTTCTGGAATATCCCTATACTTTTCTAATATCTCATGTAAAGATGGGATTATAGCCTGTTCTTTATATGGAAATTTATTTCTATACTCATCTATTTTTTGAATTATATCTTCAGTTAGATATTTATATGCCATTCAATAACCCCTTAACAGTAATAAAAAATTTATAAATTAAATAGAATTATAACAATCAATCTTGTTGTGAATGAATTTTTTTTGATAGTATTATTAAGGTTTAAAAAATTTAGAAAGGTAATAGATGTTATCTGAAAGTATTAAAGAAAGTTTAAGGGAAGATTTTAATAAAAGTTTAAAGGATAATGTAGAGGTAGTTTTTAGAAGAGCTAATAACGATTTATCAAAAAAAGTTGAAACTCTATTAAAGGAAGTATCTTCTCTATCAGATAAAATAAAACTCACCATATCCGACAAATTAAACTGTTATGATTATCCCTGTATATCCTTCAAAAAAGAGGATAAAGAAATAGGTATAAAGTATATGGGAAATATCGATGGAGGGGAGTTTAAGACATTTATAGACAGTATAAAACTTGTGTCTAGTGGGGAAGTTGAGCTTGAGGATAGAACATTAGATTTTATAAAGGAGATAGACAAACCGGTTAACATAAAAGTTTTTATAACTTTATCTTGTGGATGGTGCCCCCCAGCAGTTCTAAAATGTTATAACTTTGCCCTTGCATCTGATTTTATAGAAACAACTGCTATTGAGTGTTTTTCTTTTCCAAATTTTGCAAACAAGTATTCAGTAATAACTGTTCCAAAGATTGTTATAAATGATAAAGAAGAGCTAATAGGATATAAAACAGAAAATGAGATTTTAGGAGCAATTTTATCAAGTATATCTTAAAAAATTTTTGAGGTTAGTAGGTGAAAAGGTTAGGGATACTCGGTTCTACAGGTTCTATCGGAACACAAACCCTTGATGTTGTAAGGAAACATAAAGATAAGCTGAAAGTTGAACTTTTATCAGCATCTAAAATTTCAGATAGGCTTTTAAAACAGATAGAGGAGTTTAAACCTAGATATGTTTATATTCAGTCTGGAGAGGAAATAGAGGGAGTAAAAACATTTATTGGTGAAGATGGTTTAAAGGAAATTGTAAATCTAGATATAGATTTATTTATAAACGGAATAGCCGGAATAGCTGGAATTAAACCAACCTACTACCTTTTAGAAGCTGGTAAAAATTTAGCAACTGCCAATAAAGAGGCTATATTATGTCTCGGAGAAATATCAAAGGATAAGTATAAAAATCTCTTTCCTATAGATAGTGAACATTCTGCAATATTCCAATGTATGTTATCTGGAAGAAAAGAAGATATAGATAAGATAATCCTTACAGCTTCAGGGGGACCTTTTTTAGATTTACCTTTGAAAAAATTTCACCAGATAACTGTTGAAGATGCATTAAATCATCCTAAGTGGAAAATGGGAAGAAAGGTTTCTATAGATAGTGCCACTTTAATGAATAAAGGTTTAGAGGTAATAGAGGCTCACTATCTTTTTGATATACCTTATGAAAAAATAGAGGTTGTGATACATCCTGATAGTATCATACATGGACTTATACAGTTTAAAGACAACTCTATAATTGCTAACATTTCCAGCCCTGATATGAGAATACCAATAAGTTATGCAATTTCTTATCCTGAAAGATGGGAAAATGGGAGTAGGAAACTAGACTTAACAGAAGTAGCATTTTTAAGATTTTTTAAGCCTGATTATAAAAAATTCCCATTACTTAAATTAGCTTACGAGGTCGGTAAACTTGGAGGAGCTTATCCAACTGTTTTAACTGTAGCAGATGAGTTTGCAGTTAACTTATTTTTAAAAGGTAAGATAAAATTCATTGATATTCATAAACTTATCAAATCAGTTTTAGAAAAAGTTAGTTTTAGCTCTCCAAGGAATTTAGAGGAAATTTTAGAAATAATAAAGAAAACAGAGATTTTAGTTAAGGAGCTTATTAAAAATTTATAATGTATGAAAATTTCATAAATTTTATTAAAACTATTCATAATTCTAAATCTTTGTATATATTTTTTCTTTTTCCAATTCTAATAATAAGAATTATCAATTTATCATCTTGAACTTCAAAAATTGCTCTTATTTTTCTAGAGATAACAAAACGATAATAGTTATTGTATCCTTGTAGTTTTTTTACTTTTTTACTTTTTTTTAAAATTTCAAAATTTTCAGACAGATATTTTAATTTTTCTGCTATAAAAATCCTCTCATCAGGAGAAAAATCTTTTAAGTTTTTTTCTGCAACTTCTGATATTAAAAGCTCATACATCTATTCCAAGCCCCTTAAAAACTTCGTTAGCTTTCTTAACTTTGATTTTTCCTTCCTTAATACATTTGCTTACTTTATCCGCTATTATTCCATCAATGTAGTCTAAATAAA
>QNZC01000057.1 GCA_003978565.1 Persephonella sp.
GAGATATTGCTTATCTAGAATTTTGCACGGATGAAGAGGGTTTGTCTGAACGTAGTGGGATATAAAGCTGCTCTCTAAAGGGTGGGGGCAGGCTTAAACACTAGGGTTTGTCTGAACGTAGTGGGATATAAAGTTAATACCATTAACTCCTGTTAAAATTGGTGTTATAATGGTTTGTCTGAACGTAGTGGGATAGAAAGTATTCATCTGTTTCTATATATTTACTTGTGAGATATGGTTTGTCTGAACGTAGTGGGATAGAAAGTCAATTTGTTTATTAAATTCAATCATAAATTCTTTCGGTTTGTCTGAACGTAGTGGGATAGAAAGGTTAGATTTGATATGTTAGCAAAACCTGCTACTACAGCGTTTTGTCTGAACGTTGTGGGATTAAAGAAGCATCTGAAAGAACCCTTTTTTATAATCCTTTATCTGTTTTGTCTAAATGCAAATATCTTAAAATCTGATAAAAAACATTAAATATTCTTATTAAAAAGACCAAAATTCTATTTATCAATTAAAACAAATGAGGAATTTTATCTATGGAACAGCCAAAAGAGTTATCTTTCATTATTGAAAATTTAGAGATTAATAAAGAAGATGAAAGAGTTGTAAGAGAAAAATTTAACGAAAAGCTAAAGGAGTTTGGCTATACACTGATAGATGAGACAGCTGTTGTAAGGGATGGAAAGCTTAACTCTATGAGGGGATTAGAGATTGAAACACAGGAGGAAGTTGAGATGTATGTGTTTGCTAAACAGACCCCTAAAGGTGTATTTATAAATATAAAAATTCTATAAATGGAGATAGCAGGAAAAGATGAAAGACAGAATATTAGTTCATATATGTTGTGGAGTAGATGCAGTTTACTCGTTAAGGAAGATAAAAGAGTTATATCCTGATGCTGAAATAAAAGGATATTTTTATGACCCTAATATACACCCTGAAGAAGAGTATGAGTTAAGATGGTTAGAGACAAAGAGGGTTTGTGATGATTTAGGAATAGAGTGTATAAAGGGTGAATACCAGTTAGATTTATGGCTTAACAAGACTAAAGGATTAGAGAATGAACCTGAAAGGGGAGAGAGATGTTCCGTCTGTCATGATTTAAGATTAGAGAAAACCTCACAACTTGCAAAGAAAATTGGATTTAATAAAATCACAACTGTTTTGATGATGAGCCCTAAAAAAGATTTTGATGTTTTGAAGAGTATAGGAGAAAAGTTAGCAAATAAATATGGATTAGAATTTTTAGCTATTGATTTTAGAAAAGGTGGTGGCGTAGAAAAGATGAATAAATTATCTAAAGAGATGGAGCTATACCACCAGAATTACTGTGGTTGTGTTTTTGCATTGTTTCAACAGAGAAAAGGAGAATATATTCCAGAACTTACAGTATTTGGAAGGGGAAGACCAGCAGGTAGTAGGGAAGAGTTATTATTCATAAAAAAGATAAGGTTATACGCTGAAAACTTAGGTTTAAACTGTAAGGAGGAAGAGTTTCAATTTATAGGGTGGAAGATTTTATCATCTTCTTTAAAGATAAATAAAGAACCAGTTTTTCATAACGTTTTATATGGAAGTGGCTCAATAAATGGTTTACTGAGAGTTAGAGTTAAAGAGATAATAAAAAAGGATAATTTAACAATTTTTAAACTGAATAAAGGAAATGCTGAAATATGGGGATTAGATACAGAGTTAAAGGAAATTTCTTTAAAAAATCCTAGATTTTTAACAAGTCCAATTTTTATTGTTGGAAGGGAAATTACAGAAATTTTATATAGTAATCCTAAGATTGAAATGCAGTTAAAAACTGAGTTTAACCCATTAACAAAATCAAGGAACTTAATAATTGGTAGCGAAAATGCAGAAAATATTATCAGTTTTCACAGTGATACTCTTTTAGATGGCTCTGAAGGAGTTTCTGAAGAAGAGATAAAAAAGGCAATTTTAGATAATAGAGAGGATATAAAGGGAGGGAAAACCGCTGTAGTTATTTTTGGAGCTAAACATATAGGAAGTATAGGAGAAAAGGTTTTTAAGGAAAATCAGAATAGCTTACCCTCTGCTATATCGTAAGAGGCAAATGGGATTATTTCAGATATTGAAGGATGGAAGTATGTTAGGTGATGTAAGTCTTCTGCGGTATAACCTTCTTTTAATGCTACCTCTAATAAATGTATTAATTCAGATGCAGAAGCTCCTAAAATATACCCTCCCACAAACTTCTTATTCTCTTTATTAAAGAATAACTTTATGAAACCGTCTGTTTCTCCTTCGTCAACTGCTTTCTCATTAAAACTATAACTGTAAAGTCCAGAAACTATTTCTATGTTC
The DNA here is from genome assembly GCA_003978565.1 of Persephonella sp. Classification (GTDB taxonomy): domain Bacteria; phylum Aquificota; class Aquificia; order Aquificales; family Hydrogenothermaceae; genus QNZC01. Next base: position 2,338 of record QNZC01000057.1, read on the forward strand.
TTCTCTTTAGCTGTTTCTTCATTTAATCCTATATAACTAATCTCGTAAGCTGAAAAGATAGCATAGGGAATATAACCATAATCTATTTTCACATTTTCACCGATTATATTTTTTACTGCCACTTTTCCCTCAAGTGAAGATGTGTAAGCTAACATAGGAGAGTTAACAACATCACCACAGGCATATATGTTTTCGTAATTTGTTCTCATATACTCATCAACTTTAATAAATCTCCTTTCATCTTTAATTATTCCTATCTCATCTATATCTGATGTATTTGGAGCCCTACCTACAGATAGGAGTATTTTATCAACTTCTAGATTTTCCCCATTAGAAAGTTTAACTAAAACCTTACTATCTCTTATCTCATAGTCTTCAACTGTTGTGTTTAGATATGTTTTTATACCTAATTTTTTAAACTTTCTTATAAGATATTTAGAAATATCTTTAGATGTATCTTTAGACGGTAGTAGTCTATCCTTTAACTCTACAATGTAAACATCTACTCCATAGCTTTTTAGAATGTATCCAAGCTCACAACCGGCAACACCTCCACCAACAATAAGAATTGAGCTTGGTAAACTGTCCATCTTTTCCAATAGATAGTCTGTTGAAACAATATAATTATTATCCAGTTTTAAATTTCCAATGGAGATAGGTTTTGAACCTGTAGCTATTAATATATTTTTAGTCTCAATAATTTCCTCATTACCATCTTTATCTATAACTAAAACTTTATTTTTATCAATTATCTTTCCTCTTCCTTTAAAAAGGTTAACTTTTTTTGATTTTAACAGTTGTCTTAAACTTTTCCTTAAATACTTAATAGCCTCATTTTTTTTCTCAAATGCCTTATAAAAATCTATTCCCTTTTTTTCAATCAGAATTCCATAATTATTAAAAATCTCTAACTTCTCTAAAAATTTAGCTCCAGTCCAGTAATACTTAGTTGGAATACAAGCTCTATTTAAACAGTTTCCTCCGAGCTTACTTTCCTCAACAATTGCTATTTTTAAATTTTTTCTTAAAGCTAACAATGAAGCTTCATAACCACCGGGACCATATCCGATAATAGTTAAGTCATACATTGAAAATCACTCCAAATTGGTTTTTATTAAAACAATACCATTTTAAATTTTAAAAAAGAAGATAGAAAGAATTTATTGAAAGAATTAAAAGAAAACTGTAAAAATTAATTAAACAACATAAATTGGAGAAAGTTTTAATGGAAAAGTTTACTGTTATTGCTGGACCCTGTGCTATAGAAAGTAAAGAGATATGTTTTGAAGTGGCTGAAGTTTTAAAAAATTTACAGGAAAAAAATCCTGATGTAAGGTTTGTTTTTAAATCTTCTTTTGATAAAGCTAACAGAAGTAGTATTCACTCTTTTAGAGGGCTAGGGCTAGAGAAAGGTTTACAGATATTAAAAGATGTTAAAGAAAAGTATAACTTACCTGTTTTAACCGATATACATGAAAGTTATCAGGCTAAACCTGTTGGAGAGGTTGTTGATATAATACAGATACCAGCTTTTTTATGTAGGCAGACAGACCTTTTAGTTTCTGCATCAGAAACAGGTAAAGAGATAAACGTAAAGAAAGGGCAGTTTTTAGCTCCTTGGGATGTGAAGAATATTGTTGAAAAGCTTAAGTATGCAGGAGCAGAGAAGTATTACTTAACGGAGAGAGGAACAACATTTGGATATAACAACTTGGTAGTTGATTTTAGAGGTATCCCTATAATGAGACAGTATGCACCTGTTATATTTGATGCAACCCACAGTGTTCAGCTTCCCGGAGGAGCTGGAAATCAGTCTTCAGGAAACAGGGAGTTTATATATCCTTTAGCAAAAGCTTCCATATCTGTTGGAGTTGATGGACTTTTCTTTGAAGTTCATCCAGACCCAGATAAAGCCCTTTCTGATAAAGCTACACAGGTTAAGTTATCTGATTTTCCAGTTATGTTAGAAAAACTTTTAAAGTTATGGAGATTTATTAATGGAGAAAATATATAAATTTATTTTAATTTTAAGTGTAGCTTTTATATTTGTAGCTTGTGGCAAAAAGGGAGACCCATTACCACCAATCTCTAAAAAGCCCCTTTATGTTAACTCTTTAAAACTGAGACAACAGGGAAACAGTATAGTAGTTTCATGGAATTATATTCCAAGGTATGATGACAACAGACCGTTAAAGGAGTTTTTCTTTAAGATTTATCTAAATGAGGAAATTGTAAGTCCAAAAATATACAGTAAAGGCGACTTATACTGGTTTAGTTTTAAAATACCTAACCTTAAGAAAGAATACTGTTTTAATATGTATGTAGTTTCTAAAGGTCAAGAAAGTGATAGCTCTCCGATAGAGTGTATTATTCCATCTGAAGATTATCCAGATAAGCCGAAAATTTTAGATATTGAGTTAAAGGAAGAGGGATTGTTAATAAAGTGGAATGGTGAAGGAGATTTTATAAATATTTATAGAAGTAATGATGAATTAATCCCTCCAGTTCCATTGAAAAGAATAAAAAATCTGTATAGTTATCTTGATAGAGATTTAGTTTTTAATAAAAAGTATTGTTATTACATTACCACTGAAAATAAAGAGGTTGAAAGTGAAAAATCTAATACTGTATGTAAAGATTTTATTGATATATTTCCTCCAAATCCACCTTCCGATTTCAAACTGTTAAAGAAAAATAACGACTACTATCTTATATGGAAAGAAAGCCCTTCAAAAGATGTTATAGGGTATATGATATATAAAAATGGAAAACCTTTATTTAATATTCCTATAAAAACATACTTCTTTATAGATAGAAGTTATAAGAAGGGAGATAGATACTTTATAGTGGCTATAGATAGAGCGGGAAATAAAAGTGAAAAGGTTTATTTAGAAAAAGTAATTGAATAAGTTTCTACATTTAGAAAGATTTTAAATTTTCCAAGATAATTTCGTATTATCTGCCTTCCTATTTTTCTATTTGTTTTATATATAGTTGGTGTATTGTTTGATATAAATGAAAAAATATTAAAAAGTTTATTTGTGAGAAAATTGGTTAAAAATAATTTAATCTTTATGTTTTAATAAACAAAAATAATAATTTAGAAGGTAATTGAGATGTTAGGTATAGATAAGCTTTTACAAAAATTATTAAATAGACAAAATCAAGATAAATCACAAAGAAAAGATTTTGAAGAGGAGTTTGATATAAAAACTAAATACATCCACGGAATGTTATTTTATAACTCTTACTTTGATTATTTAATGAAAGCTTTAGATAAAGAAACAGTTTGTCTTATAGTTGGTGGATGGATAAGGGATAGACTTTTAAACAGACCATTAGGAAAGAATATAGATATTGATTTTATTATCACTACAGACCCACTTAAAGTTGCAAAAAAACTAAAAAATATTCTGGGTAAAGGTAGTATATTCCAGTTTGAAAAGGAAAAAAATGTAGTTTCATTTATTTTCTACGAGGGAGATTACAAATACAGATTTGATTTTTCATATCTAGATATATCAGATATTATGTCAGACAGTAATTTAGACTTTTACGATAAGGAAAGGGAGATAATTAAGAGAATAGATGAGGATTTACTTCAGAGAGATTTTACTATAAATGCTATGGCGATTGTTTTTGATGATGCGGTAGGATTGGGAGCTACACAAACAGTTCTGTTTGACCCTTCAGGTGGATTAGAAGATTTACAGAGAGGATTATTAAGACCAGTATCTATACAAAACATTCAAAAAGACCCAGTTAGAATATTGAGAGGTTTCAGAATAGCTGGACAGTTAGATTTAGATATAGACAAAGAGTTTTTAGATTGGGTTAAAGATAACAGAGAGCTTTTAGATAAATCCTCAAAGGAGAGAATAAGGGATGAGATACTAAAAATATTTGACAATAAAGAGGCTGAAAAAACTGTAAAAACCCTTGTTGATTACAAGGTATTCCAGTATATAGTCCCTGAAATTGAGGAACTCATAAGAATAAAAAACACTGATAAGATAAGTTCTGACACACTTTTAAGCCACTCATTAAAAACCCATTCATATATAGAAGACTTCTTAAAAAAAAAGAATTTTTAGCTGATTTTATAAATAGAGAGTTTTTAAAAACTCTTGGGAAGAGGAAATTTTTAACTGAATTTACCGATATTACTCTCTTTAAACTTTTTATCTTCTTTCACTGTATAGGTAAGATAAAAGAAGAAGATGGAGATACAGAGGGAGTTAAGATATTTAAAGAGAGAGTTGCAAATAGACTGATACTGGGAAGTAAAGGAACTCAATTTGTAGCTAACCTTATAGAAAAACAGTCTGAAGTTTTAAAACTTTTTGATTTGTGGAAAAGGGAAAAGTTAACAGATAAAGATAAAAGTTTTTTCTGGTATAAAAATAAAGATATAGCTGTTTATATATTCATATTTAGTTTAGGAAAGCTTTGCAGTTTGTTTAATGGAAACTGTTATAACTCTACAGTTAAAGAAGGTATGTTAAAAAACAATTCAAAATCAGAGATAGAAAGATTAAAAAAATTTATTGTGTATCTACAGAGATACTACTTTGATGTGTATAAAAATGAGATAGTTGAGACACCTCTCTTAAATGGAAAAGAGATTATGGAAATATTAAATCTGTCATCAGGAAGGAAGATTGGAGAAATAAAAAGTAAACTTCTTGAATATCAGATTTCAGGCTTAATAAAAAGCAAGGAAGAAGCAATTAGATTTATAAGAAGTTTCAATATTGAAAAATCAGATTAATTTTGGAGATAAAAGAGAATGGATGAAAAGAAAATAAAATATTTAAGAAAATCTGAAGAGTTATTAAAGATTAAACCTGAAGATATAAAAACTGAAGGGGAAGCAAAGAAAATTATAGAGGAGTTAAGGGAGGTTATAAATTATCACGACTATTTATACTATGTGATAAATGAGCCTATAATAACAGACTATCAGTATGACCAACTTTTTCATCTGTTAAAAAAGCTAGAAGAAAGATTTCCACAGTTTATAACTCCAACCTCTCCAACCCAAAGGGTAGCTTCAGATATAACTAAAGAGTTTCCAGAGGTTAAACATCTATCACCTATGCTCTCATTGGAAAACTCCTACAATGAGGAAGATTTAAGGGAATTTGATAAAAGAGTTAGAGAGATACTAAATCTAGATACTGTTGAGTATGCAGTTGAGCCAAAGTTTGATGGAGCAGGAATAGCATTAGTTTATAGAGATGATATTTTTGCCAGAGGAGCTACTAGGGGAGACGGCTCAGTGGGAGAAGATATTACAAACAACATTAGAACTATCCGTTCTTTACCATTAGAGGCAAAATTTAGCAAGTATGGAATATATACTGTAGAGATAAGGGGAGAGGTTGTTTTAAGTAAAGAAACTTTTAAAGTTTTAAATGAAAAGAGAATTGAGGAAGGTATGCCACCACTGGCAAATCCTAGAAATACAGCAACAGGTTCTATAA
>QNZC01000004.1 GCA_003978565.1 Persephonella sp.
AATTTCAACATCTTAAATAGAATATCGTTTTATAATTAATAAAATCTAACTATAAAATTTAAGGAAAACTTTTGTTAAAAAGGAAAATAAAACTTTATAAAAGAGCTAAAGAAGTATCTTTAACATTAGCAAGTCTAGGTTTTTACAATATTTACGAATATTTTAGATTACTGTTTGGAATAGAAATTAATGAGAACGCAAAACCACAGAAGATAAGAGAAGCATTAGAAAGACTTGGAGCTTCATTTATAAAACTTGGACAGGTTTTAAGCACAAGACCAGATATAGTCCCACCTCACATAATTCAAGAATTAATAAAACTTCAAGATAAAGTTCCACCTATCCCATTTGAAAAAGTTCAAACAATTCTAAAGGTAAACTATGGAGACAATCTAGATAAAATATTCTCATATATAGAACCTAAACCTATAGCTTCAGCCTCAATCTCCCAAGTTCATCTAGGATACTTAAGAACTGGTGAAAAAGTAGCCATAAAAGTGAAAAGACCAAATTTAGAGGAACTTATAGAGTTAGACGCAGAATTAATTTTAAAAGTTATATCCTTTTTAGAGAAACATTCTAAAACAGTTAAAGAGCTAAATTTAAAGGGGGTTATAAACCAGTTTAAAAAGACCACACTTAAAGAGGCTGACTTCAGTATAGAAGCCCAAAATATGAAAATTTTTAGAAATAATTTTAAAAATCATCCCTATTTCTGTATTCCAAAGGTATTTGAGGAATTTTCAACAAAAGAGATTTTAGTAATGGAGTTTGTAGATGGAATAAAAATTTCTGAAACAGAAAAATTGAAAAAGTTAGGAATTGATACAAAAGATATAGCTGTAAAACTAACTGACGCATTCTTTAAAATGGTTTTTAAAGATGGTTTTTATCACGCTGACCCACACCCGGGAAATATTCTTATTTTAAAAGATAAAACAATATGCCTGTTAGATTATGGAATGGTTTCAAGACTTACACCTGCCGAAAAATTGGCTTTTAATGATTATATAACTTCAGTTTTAACATTTGATTTAAATCTAGCTATGCAGTTTTATGAAAGGCTCAATATGATAACTCCCAAAACAGATATTGAAAATTTACAGAGAGATATTGAAGTCTTTATAGAAAAGTATTACAACAAGAAACTTGAGGAGATAAATTTAAAGGAATTAGTTTTAGAAGTTATAGATATTGTTAGAGAAAATAATTTAAGATTACCTGTAGGAGTAGCATATCTAGGAAAAACCGCTATAAATCTAGAAGGGACAGTTAGAGTTTTAGATAGCTCATTTAATCCAACTCAGAGATTAAAAACATTTATAAAGAAATCATTTAGAGAACTACTGAAAGAAAAATTAAAAGAGGGAAAAACTGCTTTAGAGCTTTACTATTATCTAATTTTTAAAACAGAAGAAATTTACAGACTTTTAGTAAGAGAAAGATTAACTTTCAGTATAATTTTTAAAGATTTAGAAGCTCATCAAGAGTTCTTTTCAAATCAGATAAAAAAGATAAACTACTCTATTTTATCAACAGGTTTCTTTATATCCTCAGCTCTGTTCTTCTTAGGTAATAAGGAAACAATAGGAAACATCAGCTTCTATATGGGAATTTTATTTTTGCTTTTATTTTTATATAAAAATAGAAAAGATTGAGAAAGGAAGAGGATTAATACCGAGTTAACTGTTGTTCTAATTTTTGTAAATAGTTTTTAATTGAAGCGTCTAATACATAACTTCCAGCTCTAACAATCACACCACCTATAATTGATGGGTCTTGTTTTATTGTAAATTCTACTTTCTTTCCGAGTTTTTCCTCTACAGTTTGTTTGATATTCATTACTAATTCATCGGTGATAGGATAAGCAGTGATGATTTCTCCCTGAACTGTTGAGAATAATTTTTCAACTTCAAACTTAAACTCATCAGCTATCACTTTTAAAACTTTTACTTTGTTTTCAGTTATAAGGTATATTAAAACTTCTTTAATAGGCTCATTAAGCCCTAACTGACTGTCTAAAACCTCAATTAGTTTTAATTTTTCACTTACAGGAACAGATGGATTTAAGAGGAAGTTTTTAAATTCTCTATTCTTTTTAAATAAGTTCTGTATAGTTGTTAATTTATCTAAAGTCTGTATTAAAACTTCTTCTTCTTTTGGTAATTTCTTTAATAAAAATTTAATAACTTTCTTTAAAGTCTTCTTATCAACTTTCATTATCTCCTATCCTCCCAGCTTTAGCTTAATGATTTTAAAGTTTTCTTAATCATTTCCCTTTCAATATCAGGATTTACACTTTCCTTAACTAACTTTTCAGATATTTCTATAGCTTTATGAACTGCATACTTTCTTAACTCGTTTTGAGCTTTCTTTATCTCAACATCAATAGTTTCCTCTGCCTGTTTCTTTATTCTATTAGCGATTTCTTCAGCTTCTTTTATAGCCTGTTGTCTTTCATTTTCAGCAGTTTCTCTAGCAATTTTTAAAGTTTCTTGGAATTTCATCTTTGCTTCTTCTAATTTTCTTTCAGCTTCTCTTAAATTCTTTTCACTTTCCTCTTTTAAAGATTTTGCCTCGTTTACAAGTTCTGCTACATTTTGTCTTCTCTTCTCTAAAGCCGGAGAAATCCACTTTTGATAAATGAAATATAAACCAGCTACTAAAATTAGCGTGTTAACTGTTTTCCATAACATAATATTTCCTTCTCCACCTTCACCACCTGAAGCGAAAGCTAAACCTGTTATCATTAATGCTCCAGCTAACACTCTTATCATGCCGCCTTCTCCTTTAATAGTAATTTGTTAACTATATCTTTAGCTAAAATATCAATAATTTTATCCATAGTTTTCTTCTCTACATCAATAGACATTTCTATGTCTTTCTTAGCCTCTGCTATCTTAGCTTCTGCCTCTTCAGTAGCTTTTCTTAAAATTTCAGCAACAATTTCATTCGTTTTCTTATGCTCCTCTTCAAGAATTTTTTGAGCTTCCATTTTTGTCTCATTTAGTATCTTCTCTACCTCTTCCAGTATCTTTTGAGCTTTTAAATTGTTCTCTTCAGCTTCCTTTTTTAGTTTTTCTATGGTTTCTTCCCTTTCATCTATTGCCTCTAAATAAGGGTCAAAGTAAACTTTCTTCATTACAAACATAAATATTAGGAATATACCTAACTGTATAAACAAGGTAATATCAGGTATAACATGAACTCCGTGCATTATATTTTTATACCTCCCTAGTCTTATAAATCTCACAATATTCTATCACAAATTTTTCTTTTTATAAGCAAAGTATCCAACAGAAAACCTACAGAAGAGGAAACTTATCTTTTACAGAAGAACTGACCTATTATCTAATTAAGAAGAAAAATCACTTAAAAAGTTTAGTATTTTTGATTATTATATTATGCCTAACTTTAAAACTTTTTAGGATAGAGTTAATTGGTAAGAAAGGCAAAAATATCAGATGTTCCAGAGATAAGAGATATTATTCAGATTTTTGCGACGGAAGGTTTATTACTTCCAAGGAGCTTAAACAATATTTATGAGAATATAAGAGATTTCTTTGTTTACGAGGAAAATAAAAGGGTTGTTGGGGTATCTTCATTACATATATACTGGGAAGATTTGGCTGAGATAAAATCTTTAGCTGTTCTTCCAGATTATCAGAGTAAAGGCATAGGGAAAGATTTAGTTAAAGCCTGTATTGATGAAGCTAGAGAGTTAGGCATAAAAAAGGTTTTTGCTTTAACATATGTTCCTGACTTTTTTGAAAAGATTGGGTTTAAAGTTGTGGATAAATCTATGTTTCCACAGAAAGTTTGGACTGAGTGTATCCATTGTGTAAAGTTTAATGAATGTAAGGAAATACCTGTTCTATTTAATATAGATTGAATATAAATATGGAATAAATTGAAACTTAATTACTAATCTAGGAGTAAAAAGATGGGTAAAGTTTGTTTAAAAACAACTTTAGTAAGAAAAGATTTTAAACAAACTTTAAAAATAATTATTAAAATTCCATTGGATATAAATGAAGAATTAAATGTTGAAAATTTAGAGGAATTAGAAGAAAAGATAGAAAATCTAAAAATCAGAATAAAAAGATTGGCATTTAAAAATAGATTGAAAAATCTCATAGGCAAGTTTGAAATAGAAGAAACTAGTGAAGAAGATATTTTTAAAAGGGAGAAAATTTTGAATTAAGAGTTAATATAATAAATTATTAAGAGTTTTAATGATTAGGGAATGTTTATGGGGAACTGCAAAATAGAGACAGAAACGTTTTTGAAAATTTTAAGTATCCTAGAGAAAGAGTTTGAAAAATGGAACGCTCCAGTAGTATCGTTAATGGAGAAAAGAGATAAAAGAACCCCTTTTCAAATCTTAATTTCAACAATTATAAGTGCAAGAACAAAGGATGAAATAACAGCTAAAGCATCTCAAAGTTTATTTAAACTTGCTGACAATCCCGAAGATATGTTGAAGCTATCTGAAGAAGAAATAGCAAAGGCTATATATCCTGCTGGATTTTATAGAAATAAAGCAAAAGCTATAAAAGAAGTTGCAAAGGATATTATAGAAAAGTTTGATGGAAAAGTTCCTGACAATTTAGATGATTTGTTAAAACTTAAAGGAGTAGGGAGAAAAACAGCCAATTTAGTTTTAGCTTTATCCTTTAAAAAACCTGCTATATGTGTAGATACTCACGTTCACAGAATAACAAACAGAATAGGTTTTGTTAACAGTAAAACCCCAGAGGAAACAGAAAAACAACTAATGGCAAAAGTTCCTAAAGAGCATTGGAATAAGATTAATGATTTATTTGTTGCCTTCGGACAAACTCTGTGTAAACCTATAAAGCCCCAATGTGATATATGTCCTATAAAAGAATACTGTTGTAAGTATAAAGAGAATGAACAAAGAAAGGCTTAAAAATGTCTTAAGTAAATTTAGAAAAATATTTTTTCTATTTAAGATTATCGCCTTTATCTTTATTATTTCCTTTGAGTTTACAGCACTACTCTTTGCCCTATTAATCTTTGCACTTTTCCAAGTGTTTAAAGATTTTTACTACAAGAACGGAGAGGTTAACTTTTCAATATTAGGAAATGATAGAGTTTATCTAAAGTGTGATTTAACAACTTTTTCCTGTGATTATATAAAGTATCGGTTGGATGATAAAAATTATAAGTTAAATCTAAATATAAACAATTTTAGTGGAATATTAGAAAAGTTTGATTTAGATAAACCTAAAATCCTGCTTTCAGCTAACAGTGTAAATTTTACTTTTACTCAAAAGATTAAAGAAGAAAATAATGAGAAGTTTCAGTATCCATACTTTCTAAAACTTATACCTAAAGTCGTTGAATATTTAGATTTAGATATTAAGAAAATTGATATTTCCGTTAGAAATATACCGGATAATTATAAATTTAAACTAAATTTAGGAAACTTAAAACTTAAAAACAAAAGTATTAGTCTTTATGCTAACTTTGAATATAATTCAGAAATTTATATAAAAAATAACTTAATTGTAGGAAGTTTTAAAAAAAACAGATTAATTATAAAACCTACCAATTTTTATATTACTGGACAGATTTCTAAATTTAATATTCCAAATTTAGTTTTTAAAACAGAAATTTCTTACTTTGATTTTTCAAATTTCTGTTTTAAGCTCCCAATTAATCTTTATTTAAATTCTAAAAATCTTCAATTTGATAACAGTAATATCCAGATAGACAATCTAAAACTTAAAATAATAGCCCTAGGAAATGAAGAAAATATTTTTATTAAATCCAGTTTACACACAGATAATTTAAAACTTTTACAAAATGAGGAAGAAATCGTTTTCATTTCTAATATTAGCCAAAAAATTAATATTCTTTACGATTTTTCAAACCTTTTTATTAAAAATAACGGTTTAAATATACAGGAAATAACTGTTTTACCTGCAAATTTATCTTTGAGAGATATTAAGTTAACTTTAAAACAGGTTAATTTAAATAATGTTTTAGAAGATATAGAGACAGAAATAGGAAAGTTAACAGTAAAATCCATTCCTATTAATTTTGCAGACATAGAGAATGATAATCTTGAAATAGAAGATATAAAAGTTAAAAACAGTTTTGATTTTGATAATAGAATTTTATCTGGGAAGATTTATATCACAGGAAAAAAAATTAATTATCAATTCAACTTCAATAAAAACTATCTAAATATAGATTTTCCAAAATTTTATTTAACAGATTTAGCCAACTACTTTACTAATCTATCAAAAAAATATAAAGAATTAAAAAAATATATATATTTAGCAGTATCAGGAAGTATAAAAATAGACTTAAAAGAAAACGGTATGAATTCTGAACTTAAACTGTCAGATATAGACCTTTACGGATTAAAGTATCAGAATGGAGATATTAAATTTAACTTATATTTTGAAAAGGAACTAATTCTAGACCAGTTAAAGCTTAATTTATACAACTTGAAAAATAAAAGTTTCGTTAGTCTAAATGGTTCATTTAAAGAAAAAAGTATAGATTTTAACTTTATAGGAAAAAATTTAGATATTAGCTCATTAAAACCTTTAAAAGACAAAAACTTAAAGTTTTTAGCTGATTTAAATGGGAGTGTAAAGGGAAAAATTAACAATTTAGATGGAAATATTTAAGTTATAACAGATTTAACTTTCCACCTGTAAAGCTGGATATAAAGCTTAATATCAACGATAGAAATATATTTATTACCACTTCACAAAAAGGTTTAAATCTAGTTTCAAAGTTTGATACAAAAAGAGAAATTGCCAATTTTAATTTAAAATTCAAGGACTTTAATTTACAGGATTATACAGAATTTTTTAAAGATAAAATTCCAGAGGCTCTATACAAAGATTTAAAGATAACTAAAATTAATGGAAATGTAAATGGTAATATTGATATAAAGAAAAGCTCTTTTAATGGAAATATTAATATTGGAGAGATAAACATTAATATTCCAAAGTTTGAAGAAAATCTAATCCTTTCTATAAACGGAAATGTAAAGGACAGTATTCCAAATTTAGCATTTTCTTTAAAGAAGAGTAGTTCTAAATCTTCAAAAATTTTAAAGGATATTTATTTAAAAGGTAAACTTTTTGATAAAAAGCTTTCAGCTAATTATTCATTAGTTGGAGCAGGAGATTTAAAGAACATCTTTTCAAAAGGTGGAGTAAGTGTAGATTTTGATAAAAATTTCATATATTACAGTATAGAAACAGATATAAAGAGAGAGGATATTTCAGCTAATTTTCGTATTGTTGGTGATGGAACTTTTGAAAAAACAAAAGGAAAAATTCTCTCAAAGTTAACTATTGAAAATAATATATCTAATAATGAGATAGACTATTTAGTGGAAAGAAAGGAAGATGGAATTTTAGCAGAGTTCAGTTTTGATAGGTTATCTTTTAAGTATGATAAGTATTCCGTTATTTTAAACAGAGTTATAGGAAGATTTTTTATAAAGAATAATGACTTTAAAAATATCACTGGAGTTATTCTATCTGACGGTGGTAGTGTTAAAAAGTTAAATAGGGCATTACTAGGTATAGAACCTTTTGAGTTAACTTTTATAGATGGAAAGGTAATTGCACATGAACCAATAAAAATAACCAATTTAATAGATGGTAAAATTTTTGAATTCGTATATGATTTAAAAAGTAATACTCTAAAACTAAAATCTTTTGGGAAACTAAATAAGAGTATAGTTTCTGAGTTAATAACACTTGGTGGATTAGATGGAGATTTAAGAATATCTTTAGGTTTTAATGGAGATGTTAAGAATTATAAAAATAATTTAACTTTCTCTGTTTTTTCCAATAATTTACAGTTAAAAACTTCATTTTTTAGAAGACCTCTTAAGTTTGAAGATTTAAAAGTAGACTATTTAAAAAATTCTTTAAGAATAAATATAAAAGCTAAAGTAATATCCCATCTATACGGACAGGGTCATCTGTCAGTTAGTGGAGTTGTTGATTTAGATAAGGAAAAACATACAATTAAAGTAAAACTGTATAAACTACCTATCAGATATAGAAGTATATTTGTAGGAGATGTTAGCACAAACAACTTTAATATATATATTGTTAAAGATAACAGTAAAGAAAACAAAATTGGATACAATTTTTACCTAAAAGGAAATATTTACTATTCAGGTAGATTAAGGATAAATAAAGAGTTTCAAAAACTGTTTCTAGCTGAAAGGAGTAAAGAGGATAGTGGTCTAAATAGAAAACTAGAGGAATTAAAGAAACATATATTTTTAGATTTGAATATCTCAACAGATAATCCTTTAACTATAAAGGGTATCTTTGGACGAGCTATGGCTATTTCATCTATAAAAGTTAGCAATACTCTTTATAGTCCAATATTAGATGG
>QNZC01000079.1 GCA_003978565.1 Persephonella sp.
AAAACTTTTAAAGTGAATGATGATGGAACTCTATCCGTTCAGATAAAAACTGAAGGTTTAAAAAATGTAGGATTAGCAGTAATAAATGGAGTTGTTTTAAATACTGAAGACAGTCGTTTTGGACATAATGGAGCAGTAGTAAAGACAGAAGAGGAGTTAATAAAACTTGATGCAGATATAAATCAGGAAAAAGTTATAAGGGGAAATATTTTATGGGCTGGAGAGGAAAATAAATACTTTTTACAGATGTTAGCCTCTAAAAATGGTTTTCCTGCCACTCATATAATACCTATATCCTCTGATAAAACATTAGTATTATCTGAAATATCATCAAATTTAGATGGTTTATTCTTTGGTGGACCTAAACTTTACTCATTACTCGGAAAAATTGATGAAAAATATTCAAAACTTTGGAATGTTAACCTAGGTTTAGGGGAAACTATAGACTTTGGAATATTTGGAATTTTTGGAAAACCTCTATTTTTACTTATGCATCTAATTTATAAGTTTGTTCACGACTGGGCTATAACTATTATTATCATTACGATTATATTAAGAATTGTTCTGTTCCCTCTAAACCATAAAAGTTTAAAGGCTATGAAAAAAATGTCAGAGTTAGCTCCTAAAATTCAACAATTACAGAAGAAGTATAAGGACAACCCACAGAAACTTAATGAAGAGCTTATGAAGTTGTATGCAGAACATGGGGCTAATCCTATGAGTGGTTGTCTGCCTATTTTAGCTCAAATACCTATATTCATAGCTTTATACAATGTTTTAATGGTTACAGTTGAGTTAAAGATGGAGCCTTTCTTATGGATAGAAGATTTGGCAAATAAAGACCCTTACTACATACTACCTATTCTTATGGGTTTATCTATGATAGCTCAACAGTGGATAACTCCTTCCTCCGATAAAAATCAGAAGATAATGATGTATATAATGGCTGGTGTATTTACATTCCTATTTATGAACTTCCCAGCTGGTCTAGTATTATACTGGTTAACTAACAATGTTCTTGGAATAGCTCAAAGCTTTATAGTTAATAAACAGATAGAAAAGGAAAAAAAATAATTTTCCTTTTTTTCTTTCTTTTTTGTTTTTAAACAAATCTTTTATAAGAAAATACATCTAAATATTTATTTCCCTCATTTCTATCTATTAAATCAGCCATTATCTTTGCAGTAATAGGAGCTAATAATATACCGTTTCTGTAATGTCCTGTAGCTATATACACATTTTTTATAAAGTAATCTCCTAAAATTGGGTCTAGGTCGGTTGTTCCCGGTCTATAGCCAAACCAAATTTCCTGTATATTTTTGCTTTTCATATGTGGAAATGTGTCTATTAAACCTTTAAACAGTTTCATAACCCCCTTTATACTGTTTCCATCCTGAAAACCTACCCTTTCCTCTGTTGCACCTATCACAAGTCTAGAGTAATCAAATCTTGGAATGATATACGCCCTAGAGCTGAAGAAAACTTTATCTATCTCTCCCATTTCAATATCAACTCCAGCCATCTCACCTTTTACAGGAAAAACAGGTATATCTAAAATCTTTCCACTCCAAGCTCCGGCAGATAAAACACAGAAATCTCCATCTACATAACCGTTATTTGTGTATAATCTGAAAAACTCTCCATTTTTTTCCTCTATTTTTATAACTCTAGTTTCCTCTATAACCTCAAAATTTTTTAATGCATACTCCCTTAAAGCTTTCATTAACAGTCTATTATCAACCTGTCCATCTTCTTCAAATAAAACACCTCCTATAATATCCTTTCCAAGGGATAAATAATTCTTTTCTATATCTCTTCTATCTAGCCACTGACCTGATAATCCTAAAGTTTTATATGTGGTTAATCTGTTTATTAACTCCTCAGCATCTTCCTCTGAAAATGCAGGACAGAATATTCCACATTTCCAATAATTTGAATTTATTCCTGTATCATCCTTCAATTCCTCTACGAAGTCCTTATACATCTGACGACTTTCTAAACAGAAATCAAAAAAAATTCCCGGTTTTAATCCCTCTGCCTGAGGAGCTAACATTCCACCGGCAACCCAAGAGGCACCAAAACCTATTCTATCTTTATCTACTACAGTAATCTCATACCCTCTTTTATGTAATTCTCTAGCTATAGATAATCCTATAATTCCACCACCTACAATTACTCCCTTTCCCATCTTTTACTCCTTTTATGGATATTTTTTTTATTTTATCACTCCAAAGTATGCTATTTAGATAAAAGTTTAACTTTATAATAACATTGTCAAATTTTTTAAATGTTATATCTTTTTATAAAAGTAATAATTATTAATAAAGGTTTAAAAATGGAAGTGTTAGCTTGGATGTCTGAAAAAAGGAGTGATGGCAAGGTTTTATGTAAGGCTTGTAATCAGAGATGTGTTTTAGATATAAATGAGTTAGGAAAGTGTGGGATAAGAAAGGTTAAAGAGGATGGAAATTTATATTTAACAACATATGGACTAGCCACCGCTTACAATGTTGACCCTATAGAAAAAAAACCCCTTTTCCATTTCCTTCCCTCTACTTCTATCTTTTCTATAGGAACTGTAGGTTGTAATTTTAGCTGTAAATTCTGTCAAAACTGGGAAATTTCACAGTATCCTCAAACACATAAAGGAGAAGTTTTTGGAAAAACTCTGATGCCAGAAACAATTGTTAATATTTGCAAAACTTACAATATTCCATCTATCGCATACACTTACAATGAACCGGTGGTATTTTTTGAGTATGCATACGACACTATGAAGTTAGCTAATGAAAATGGAATTAGAAATGTTTTTGTTTCAAGTGGATATGAAACTAAAGAGGCTTTAGAAACTTTAGCTCCATATTTAGATGCAATGAATATAGATTTAAAGGCTTTTTCAGACAGATTTTACAGGGAAATATCATCTGCCAGATTGAAACCTGTTTTAAAAACTATAGAACATGCCTATAAACTTGGAATATGGATAGAGTTAACAACTTTAATAATATCAGGTGAGAACGACAGTCCTAAAGAGTTAAGGGAGTTAGCTAACTTTATTGCTTCGATAGATAAAAATATACCTTGGCATATTTCTAGATTTTTCCCAGCTTATAAAATGTTAGATAAACCACCAACTTCAATTGAAACTTTAAAAATGGCTTATGAAATAGGTAAAGAGGTAGGTTTAAACTATGTTTATGTTGGAAATTTTGATGATGAGGACAGGGAAAGCACCTACTGTCCAAACTGTGGTTTTAAGGTAATTGAGAGAAGAGGACATATAGGACAGTATGTTAAAAATAATCTTATAGATGGAAAATGTCCAAAATGTAATACAGAGATAGCAGGGGTTTGGAAGTAGAGGTTTTAACCTATGGCTTACACAAAAGAAGACTATATGAGACTTGTTGCTACTGCAATAGAGAAAATTTTAAAAGATAGGTGTCTGATTATATTTTTTGGCTCTATTCTCACAGAGAGATTTAGTAGAACATCAGACATAGATGTTGCTATTTTCTGTAAGGAAAGGTTAAAGTTTAAAGATTATCTGAAGTTAGAGGAAGAATTGGAAAATGTCCCTATTTTAAGGGATATAGATTTAGTTGATATTAGAGATGTAAAGAATTTAAATTTTTTAGAAAACATATTGAGAGGTAAAATTTGGAGAAGTTCACCAGAGCTTTTGGAAGACTTAAAAAGGCATATAGAAGGTTTAAAGAGGTAGTTGAAAATCCTTTTTTACCTGAAATATTCAGTGAAGAATTTCTTATTGAAATAACAACAAAAAGGTTTGAATATACCTATGAAGCCCTTTGGAAAACAGTTAAAGAGTTTTTAAGATTAAAATGTGTTTTAAAACGAAAGCAAAAAGAAGTAGATTTAAAACACATTTTAAGAGGTTTAGAGTGTAATTCTCCTAAATCTTGTTTTAAGGAAGCATTTAAGGAAGGCTTAATATCTGAAGAGTATGAAGATACATTTTTTTATATGATTTTGTTAAGAAACAGACTTGCCCATGTATATGATGAAGAGATGGCTCGGGAGATTTATTTAAAGTTAAAAGAGGAAAAGTTTTTAAAAGCTATTGAAAGTGTTATAAAAAATTTAGAAAATGAAGAGGTTTAGTCTTTACTTAAAATTATTAACACCAGTTAGATCTTTTATTTTTTAGAAAAAGAAAAAATTTATAAAGAAAAGGGAAAAATTTTTATATTTCTATCTCCTTATGTCTTGCAGCGTGGCATTGTATATTAACTGCTACAGGTAGAGATGCAATATGCGATGGAGCAATCTCAATTTTAACATCTATAACAGTTATTTTTCCTCCAAAACCTAGAGGACCAACTCCAAGCTTATTAGCTTCCTCTATTAACTCCTCTTCTAACTTTGCAATTTTAGGGTCAGGATGTCTCTCCCCTATGTGTCTAAATAGAGCTTTTTTAGCCAAAACTGTAGAGTAATCAAATGTTCCTCCAATTCCCACCCCTACAGTGAAAGGAGGACAGGCGTTAGGTCCTGCATTTGCAATTGAGCTTAAAACAAACTTTTTCACACCTTCTAAACCATCAGCTGGTTTTAACATCACCTGTTTACTTTGATTTTCAGAACCACCACCTTTAGCGGCAAACTTTATTTTAATCTTATCACCGGGAACTATGTTGTAGTATATCAACGCGGGAGTGTTGTCTTTTGTGTTTTTTCTCTCAAATACAGGGTCATAAGCTAGAGAAGCCCTTAAATAACCTTCCTTTGTTGCCTCTCTAACTCCCTCATTTATAGCATCTGTTATATATCCACCTGTTATCCTTACATCCTGTCCTATATCAACAAAAAACACTGGATAACCTGTGTCCTGACAGTATGCTACCTGCTCTGTCTTTGCAGTTTCAGCATTTTTTAATATTAAATTTAATATCTCCTTTCCTATTTCTGAAACTTCCTTCTCTTTTGCTTCCTCTATTGCTTTAACAAAATCTGATGGAAGATTATACTCTGTATCCATTACAAGTTTTTTAACTGCCTCTTTTATCTGATTTACTGAAACCTCTCTCATTTCCAAAACTCCCTATAAAAAATTTTTAAATCAATCCTAACTCTTTAATTCTATCTATACCATTTTTAACAGAGTTAACAGATTTTTCCCATAACTTCCATTCTTCCTCATTTAGCTCAAGTTTAATAATTTCCTCAACTCCCTCTTTACCTAGCTTAACTGGAACTCCAACGTAAACATCATCAGCCTTGTAGTAATCACCGTCTTCACCTTCTAGATATACAGATGATGGCATTATTTCCTTTTTATCCTTTAAAATGGCTTCTATCATGTATGCTGTTGATGAGCCGGGAGCATGATATGCTGATGTTCCCATATAGTTAACTATCTCTCCACCACCGAATTTAGTTCTCTCTACAATTTCGTTTAATCTATCCTCTGGAATAACTTTATTTAATGGAACACCTGCAATATTTGAAGCTGATAAAACAGGCACCATATCGTCTCCATGTCCACCGAGAACATAGGCATTTATATTTCTTACTGAAACTCCAACTTCCATACTTAAAAAGCTTTTAAATCTAGCAGTGTCTAAAACACCTGCCATTCCTATAACTCTATTCTTTGGGAAACCTGTAAGTTTAAAAGCGGCATATGTTAAAACATCAACAGGATTTGATACAACTATAACAATAGAGTTAGGAGCAAATTTTTTTATTCTTTCAGATAAAATTTTGATTATTCCAACATTTTTTGATAGTAAATCATCTCTGCTCATTCCCGGTCTTCTAGGGAAACCTGCAGTGATAACAACAATATCTGAATTTTCTAAAGGTTCATATCCTTCACCGTCAGGAGAAACTACATAACCTTCAACTTCCACATCTGAACCTAAAGATGTAGCCATCTGTTTTATATCTAATGCCTTTCCTTTAACGAACTCAAAGGTTTTATCTTCAGTTTTTCTAGGAATATCAAACAGTTTTACATTTGCTAATTCCTTTATAGCTAAGATGTTTGCCACGTGCTCCCCAACATTTCCTGCCCCTATTATAGAAACAGTAGGTCTTTTATACTGGGTCATTTATAAATCCTCCTTTTAGACTTTTTTCTAATTTACCATAAATTTACTAAAATCTTAAACATTTACTAACATTAAAGTCCTTTAATTAAGAGCTTTTATACAAAATAATAACAGAAAAACTTAATCTTATAGATAAATTCTTAAGAAAATTGGTTAAAGTTTTGAATTTTCCATTAAAGACTTATCTCATTACTGTTATTTCATCTTAATATTAGTAATCACTCTATATTTT
The DNA here is from genome assembly GCA_003978565.1 of Persephonella sp. Taxonomy (GTDB): domain Bacteria; phylum Aquificota; class Aquificia; order Aquificales; family Hydrogenothermaceae; genus QNZC01. The sequence continues at coordinate 6,310 of QNZC01000079.1, forward strand.
GAACTTGCTGTCTTATCTTATCTATTAAAGTTTTTATTTCAACGGTGTATTTAGAGAAATCTGGCATTTTATTTCCTAAAGTGTTTATTTCCCTGTGCATCTCTTGACATAAGAAATCTAATTTTCTTCCAATAGCATCTTCAGTATTTAACAACTCTCTAAATCTTTTTATATGTGATTTTAATCTAACTATTTCCTCCGT
>QNZC01000023.1 GCA_003978565.1 Persephonella sp.
TTTTTCTTTTTCACTAGATAAATAGATATTTATTTAGAAGAAACGTAAAAGTTTTAATTAAAACATTAATCTGCTTATTAGTTTATGGGTTAAAAATTTAGTTTATGGGTTAAAAATCATTCCCATATAAATCTAACTATTAGAATTTTCATCTAGTTAAGAATTAATAGTTTTCCAAGGAACAGATTAAATCATTTGGAAATTGAAAACATTTCTAAAAATAAAAAAAGAAATCAAATAAAAAACTAATTTTATTGAACTCTTTTAATTCCTTCTAATATTTTTTCTTTTATTCCCTTTTCTGGTTCACTACCTAACTTTTTTAATTCCTTTAAAGCTTTTTGATAGTAATTTAAAGCTTTTTTCTTATCACCTAGTTTTTCATATACTGCTCCTAAGTGATATAACATCACAGGGTCATCTCCCATCTTCTTATACGCTTTTAGAAGATACGTTAAAGCCTTTTTATACATACCTTTCTTATAGTAAGCCCAACCTAAACTGTCTATATATGCTCCATTTTCACTGTCTAGATAAACTGCTCTTCTTATAAGTTTTAAAGCTTTGTCTATATCCTCGTTTCTTAGTAAAAGTGTATAGCCTAGGTAGTTTAAAGCATCTGTAAAATCTGGATTTAATTTAATTGCTTTCTCTAGATACTCTTTAGCCTTTTTCCAATTTCCAATGTCATCATAATAGACAGCTATATAGAAATTTATATTTGGATTATCAGGGTCTATACTTAATGCTTTCTTTAGATATTCTAATCCTTCTTTAATTTTTCCTTCTTTTTTTAAAATATCAGACAGATATATGTAGTATCTAGCTTTTTCTATACGTGAGAAGAAGAAGTAATTATCCAATAAATTTTTTAAAACCTTTTCAGCTTCTTCAAAATCTCCCTGTTCGTAATAGATTTGAGCTAATCTATCATACGCATCTTTAAAGCTTGCATCCATTTTTATTATTTTCTTATAAATTTTTTCAGCTTTTTTATACTGTTTATTTTGTTCATAAATAAGACCAAGTATTAATAGTAAATCTAAATTCTCAGGTTGTCTCTTAATATCTCTCTTTACATCTTCTAAAATTTCTTTACCTTTCTTCAATTTTAAATAGATGTAGTATTTACTTATAAGAAATCTTTCATCATTTGGTTCTAGTTTTACAATTTTATCTACCACTTTTTTTGCTTTTAAATATTCCCCAGTTTGCATATAAAGATTAAATAACTCCCTTAAATATGTAATATTGTTTGGTTCTTTTTTTAGATAACTTAAAAGTAAATTTTCTAATTTTTTATACTTTTTGCTGTCTAGATATAGAGATATTATGCTGAATAATGCAGGGTCATATTTAGGATTTATTTTAAGGGCTTTAAGAAGATATTTTTCTGCTAAATTATCCTTCCCAATTGATTTATAAAGTTTACCAAGCCGATAATAACCTGTTATATCCTCTGGATATAAAGATATATACTTTTTTAAATATTTTTCTGCACAAGAGTATTTTTTACTAAATCTACACAAATCAGCTTTTTTTAATAAAAAATTTTTATTTGTAGGATATTTTTTTAAAGCACTGTCTAACAATCTATTCAGCTTTTTATCCGAAACATACATATTTAGGAGATTTATTAAATTTGTATAATCTTTTTCCGTTAGATTTTTGTTTGTTTTCAGAAATTTATCTACTTCTTTTTCTAATTTTTCAAAACTTCCCATGGTGTAGAGAAGATTTACATACTCACTAAATGCTTCAAAGGGATACAGATTTAAACTTTTAAATTTGTTTACAGTTCCCTCACAACTTTTTAAAGCTTCATCAATGTATCCTGTATCCTGTAGATAATTACATTTAATAAAATCGTAGTATGCTTCATTTATAGCTTTATGTTTGATTTTATCGTTCATATACTTAACAAGATATTGCCAAAACCATATACTATCTTTAGCAAATGACGAAGAAAATAAAATTAAAAATGTTATATGTAATGTCAAAATTATCTTTCTCAATTTTCTCTCCTTTTTACTATTAAAACAGACTTTGGAGAGTTTTTAACAACTTTCATAGCAACAGTTCCTATTAGAACCCTTTCTAAATCTTTTATCTTTCTTTTTCCTAGAACGGTTATATCAGGATTAAAACCCTTAATTTCTTTAAGAATTACCTTTTCAGGAGCTCCCCTCTCTATTTTAGTTTTGATATTAATATTATGTCTTTCATTAATCTCTTTCTCTAAACTTTTAAGTAAATTTTCTTTCTTTTTATAAACTTCCTCATAAACACTTGTGAGATGCGAAATCCATGCGTCATACTCAGCGTGTAAAACCTCTACCTCTGCTTTTGTTATTTCAGCTATTTCCAAAGCAGTTTCTAATGCTTTAATAGAGTTAGGAAGGAAATCATATCCGCACAAAATTCTATCTATTTTTTTGATAGGTTCTCCCTTTACAACTAAAGTTGAAATTTTTGTTTTATTTAAAACCCTCTCCGTTATACTTCCAAGGATAAGTCTTTCTAAAAGTCCCTCGCTATGACTACCAACAGTTATTAAATCAAAACTATTTGTCTCTGCATAATCTAAAATGGTATCAACTATATTTCCAACTTCAACTGCAACAGTAGTCTTAACCCCTGCTTCATCAAACCTAATTTTGAATTTTTCTAATTCTTTTTTAAATTTTTCTACTAATAATTCTTCTAACTCAATAACGACTTCTTTATTATCTATACTTAAAAATGGGTCTTCATATATAGCTATTATTGGTGGTTCTATAACATGTAATAAACACACTTCACTGTTAAAAATTTTTCCAAAAAATAATGCAGAATTAATTACACTTTCAGTTATATTAGAAAAATCAATACCAACTAATATTTTTTTGAAAGGCATTCTTTTTATCTCCTATATAAATCTTATTAAGATTTACTTAATCTATCCTTCGCATACTCCATTAATCCACCAGCTTCAAATATCTTCCTTAAATCTTCAGGAAGAGGTCTAAATTTATACTCTTTACCTTTAGTTAAATTTTTGATTATACCTTTCTCTAAATCTATTTCTACAATATCTCCCTGTTCTATTTCCTTTGCAGCTTCAGGGCTTTCTATAATAGTTAATCCTAAATTAATTGCATTTCTATAAAAAATTCTCGCAAAACTTTCTGCTATAATTGCTCCTATATTTGCCCCTTTTATTGCAAGTGGAGCATGTTCTCTAGATGAACCACAACCGAAATTTTTCCCCGCAACTAATATATCTCCAGCTTGAACCTTTTTAGGAAACTCTGGGTCTGCATCTTCCATCACATGTTCAGCTAACTTTTTAGGGTCTGTAGTAATAAGATACCTAGCAGGTATTATTTCATCTGTATTTATATCGTTTCCAAATTTCCAAACTTTTCCTTTTATTATACTCACTTTAAAACCTCCAAATGTTTTTTAGTAATAATTTAACATTATACTATTAAAGAATTCTATCTTTATTTATTAATTGTAAAAATTCTTTCCTTGTTTTCTCATTTTCTTTAAACAGTCCTGTTAGCTTACTGGTTATCGTATAGGAAGATGGATTTTTAACACCCCTCATTGATAAGCAGAGATGTTCCGCTTCTAATACTACTGCAACCCCTTTAGGTTTTAGCTCTTTTTCTAAAAACTCAGCTATTTCTGAAGTTAATCTCTCTTGAACTTGAGGTCTGTAAGCAAATTTATTTACAACTCTAACTAATTTTGACAATCCACAAACTTTTTTTTCTGGAATATATGCTATATGAGCTCTTCCGAAGAAAGGTAATAAATGGTGTTCGCAGAGAGAATAAAATCGTATATCTTTAACTATAACCATCTCATCATAACTTCCTATATCTTCAAAGACAGTCATATTAAAATTCTCATAATTTTTAAACTCTTCCCAAAGCCTGACTATTCTGTCAGGAGTGTCTCTTAAACCTTCCCTATCAGGGTCTTCTCCTATAGCTTCCAGAAAAAGTCTAACAGACTTCTTTAACTTTTCTCTATCTATAGACATTTTTAACTCCTTCGGATAAGGATAAAAATTTGCAAAAAAATTTTAACCTTAATTTTAAATGAAAAATACGATAATTATTAGTTTTTAAGTTTATTCGTCAACAAGTTCATTCCCTATAACTAAAATTGTAGAAGTTTGATTAAAATGCCCTAAAGAACCCCCTAATGTTCTTCCCTGTTCTCCATATGTATTAAATCCTATTACTGGAATATCTTCACCTAGTAGATTTTTAATAAAGTATAAATCGTTTATTCCATAATGACATTTTAAAAGGTATCTTAAAACACAGTTAAATAAAACTATAGCCCCTATTTTTCTAGGAGAACCTGCATCTTTTATAGCATCAAAAAGTGTTTTTTTAAAACTTTCTATTAAGTATTCTTCATCAGTCTTCATCATTGTTAAAAATGAACCTTCAGGTATTTCGGCATAAAATTTAACACTACCATCAGGTAAAATCATCATAGGACTTTTTATCATATACTCTCCAAAAATATCTATTGATTTTATTCCAGTTGTGTATTTTGCAAAGGTTTCAGGACTTAATTTATCAGTTTTTAACAATTCCTTTAAAACTTCAGCAGCTGGTTTGTTATTAAGCTCATAAACAATTCTACCTTTAGCCTTTGTTACTAAAGCTCCTCTGTTTGTTGGATAGTAAGGGTGTCCCATTGCGGTTCCTATCTTTAGGAATGTATTCATCACCGTTAAAACAACAGCATCGGAGAAAACTCCATTTCCAATTAGGTATGTTTTTTCAAATTTGAAATTATCTCCTGATGAACCACCTATGACAGTAGTTTCCTTTGGAATATACTTACTTAAGTGTCTTAAATAGTTTTCTTCCTGTTCAGAAAGACCATCTATTAAAAGGATATTTATAAAAAACTTGGTTCTAAGCAAATCATATATGGGTTTTTTTACATAAGCCCTCTGCAAAATATTTATTGTTGTCATTTTTTTGTTTCTATCCAAAGAGTATGTAGCTTCCTTTAATGAATTGTAAGTAGCCCCTTTAGGGTTTTTAGATAAATTTTTCCCAACTCCGACCCCTATATTCATATATGGACTTTCTAATGCAATTATGGAAACTGTATTAGTTTTGCAATCTGTTAAAATGTTAGAGATTTCTCCACCTGTAGAGCAACCAATTATTTCAGTGTTTTCTCCTACCTTTTCCCTTATTTTTCTGTATATTTCGTTTGGATTAAAATTTACTGAAAAAAAAGTTATAACTATGTTTGGTGGTCTTTTTAGTTCTTTCAAGGCTTCCTTTATAGCAATATCAATATTCTCAGAATGACCTATGGAAACTTTTATTCTATCCAATATCAACTCCTATTTATAGATTACTATAATTTATAAAATTTAATATACTTAAGAAAAATTACAATGAATAAACCTTAATTTTACGAAAATTTGCCAATTCATATAAATTTTTCAAAATTTATATTAGTTTTAAAAATTTAACTATTTAGGAGTAAACTATGAGATATTTTGTTATCTTTATCATTATCTTTAGTATAACTTTTCTATATTCTTGTTTTAAAGATACTAAAAATGAAAAATTTTCTAAAATTCAAATACTAAAAATAAGCAAGAATTATAGGAGAATTCAAGGAGTTGTAAAAAAGACATTTCAAGGTGATATTTTTATTATTATTAATCCAGATTGTAAATGTAGAAGAAGTTTTAAAGTAATAGGAAGTAAAAAGGAAGAATTAAAAAAATTAAATGGTTTATTTGTAGAAGTTGAAGGTTATATAAAAGAATATACACCTTGGAGTGGAGAAATTTTAGTTGAGAAAATTCATATATTAGAGAAATAAAGCCCCCTTAAGAGAGGGCTTTTTATAATACTTTTTAATCGTTTAATGCTTCGTAAACTTTTCCAACGAGCTCTTCAGATGGTTTTAAAGTTTTCTTACCCGGTTCCCATTTTGCAGGACAAGCTTCATCTGGATGATTTATAAGATAAGCGTTAGCTTCCATCTTTCTTAATAACTCATCTGCATTTCTTCCTACATTGTAGAAGTTAACTTCTGAACTTACTAACTTTCCTTCTGGAGATATGATAAATGTTCCTCTTAAAGCTAATCCTGTGTTTTCATCATAAACACCGAACATTCTAGAAACTTTTCCTGTTGGGTCTGCTCCCATAGGATACTTAACATTTTCTAAAAGTTTTTCGTCCCTTTGCCATGCTAAGTGAACAAATTTAGTGTCAGTTGATACTGATACTACTTCAGCACCGAGCTCTTTTAATTTTGGATAAACTTCAGCTAAATCAGCTAATTCAGTTGGACATACGAAAGTAAAGTCTGCTGGGTAGAAAAACAGGATTGTCCATTTTCCTTCTTCTTTAGCTTTTTTTAAAGAAAATGTTCCAAATTTTCCTGTTTCAGGCTCATAAGTTTCTAATTCAAAATCTGGAACTTCTTGACCTACTAAGATTACTTC
>QNZC01000030.1 GCA_003978565.1 Persephonella sp.
CATCTATTCCAAGCCCCTTAAAAACTTCGTCAGCTTTCTTAACTTTGATTTTTCCTTCCTTAATACCTTTACTTACTTTATCCGCTATTATTCCATCAATGTAGTCTAAATAAAAATCTAATGCCTTTTCTATTATTTCACTTTGAGTTGTTCCAAGTATTTTTGCTACATTTTCAAGTTCTTTTGCAAGACCTTCATCCATACTTATTAGCTTCTTTGTTGTAGCCATCTTAAACCTCTTCTTATTTTTTATATCTAATAAGATATACAATTAAATATATAAATTCAACAAAATTTTTTACATATAATCTACAATCCAAGCTGTAAAAATTGAAAAATTTAGCTTTTCTTTTATACAATATTTAATCCACTAAAAAATAAAGGAGGATTATTTACTATGGAAATAGTAGTTTCAATTGGAGGAAATAAAGTAAAATATCAAGGTTCTTTTCAAAAGGTAATGGAAAACATAGTTAAGGATGGTAAGGATAAGGAGATTAAAATTTTAAGTGTTCATGGTCATCAGAAAGAATTAAGAAGATTAAAAAGAGAATTAAGGGCAAATAATAAAGATGTTTATGAAACTGCTAAAAGTTTATCAAAGTGGTTTTTAGTAAAAGAGTATAGAGCTATTAACAGAACATTAAAGGAATTAAAGAAAAAGGAAGATAAAGGTTCTAAAAAGAGATACGAGGAATTAAAGGAAAAACTAAACCAGTTAGAAGAAAGATGTAAGTTATATAAATAATTTTTATAAAATTTGAGAGGAATTTATTTAAAATTTAGAGGAAAATCTCTATAAAATTTGAAAAGTTAGTTTAAAGGATTATAATTTTTATTAGTTGGATGGGTGCCCGAGTGGCCGAAGGGGCAGCACTGGAAATGCTGTGTGCGGTTAATCCGCACCGTGGGTTCAAATCCCACCCCATCCGCCACTAAAAATTTTGATATTTTCAGTATTTGATGTAAAATTAAAGTAAGACTAAATAATAAACGTCAAATTCCCGGGTCCCTTCAGGTAGGGACGGGTGAACCCCGCCAGGCCCGGAAGGGAGCAACGGTAAGCCCGTATCCCTACGCTGAAAGGGGGTGCCCGGGTTAATAATTAATTGGAAGAATTTTTAACTACACTATACATAACTTTCAAACTGGCATTTCTAACAACTGTCATCTTGTTAATAGTAGGTTTACCTATGGCCTATATAATTACCTTTAAAAAAATTCCCTTAAAATTCTTTTGGGAAACAGTTATAAGTGTTCCTTTAGTTTTACCACCAACAGTTTTAGGATTTTATCTGTTAATTCTGTTTAGCCCTGAAAATCCTATAGGTAGGTTCTTAAAGAAATTTTTTAATTTAGAATTGGTTTTCAGTTTCAAAGGTATCTTAATAGCCTCAATAATTTATAGTTTACCATTTATGGTTCAACCTATACAGAATGGTTTTAAAAGTTTAAGTAAATCTTTAGTTGAAGTTTCCTATACACTAGGGAAAGGTGAGTTAGAAACTATTTTTAAAGTTTTAATTCCAAATATAAAAATTTCAATATTTACCGCCATTGTTTTAACTTTTGCCCATACAGTTGGAGAGTTTGGAGTTGTTTTAATGGTTGGTGGAGGAATACCGGGAGAAACATTAGTAGCGTCAATATCTATCTATAATGAGGTTGAAGCTTTGAACTACTCTACTGCCCATAAATACGCATTTATACTTTTTATAATAAGTTTCATCTCTATTTTAATAGTCAATTTTGTGTCATCAAAGATTAATTCAGAAAATCATTAGTTAGTATTTGCTAAATACACTCTGAAGAGTATTATTAATAGCTAAATGCTAACACTATAAAAAGGGTTTTAGAATGTTTAAGAGGTTCCTACTAATCTTAAATCTAATCTTTCTTATATTCAACCTATCCTTTGCCGATGAAAACAGAGGAGAAAACAGTTGTCTTAAATGTCATAAGGGTATAGAGAACATCAGACCTATCAATTCCAAAATGATGAAAGAGATTTTTAAACTGGCTGAAAAGGCAGGATACCCAAATAATGACTGTATAGTCTGTCATGGTGGAAACCCTGATGGAAAGAAAACAAAAGAAATTCATAAAGGAACTGTTGCATATTTCAAAACACATGAAGGACCTAAAGAGTTTTATCCAGACCCAGGCAGTCCTTGGATAAACAAGAATACTTGTGGAATTTGTCATGAAGTTCAGGTTAAAACTCAATTTACATCTTTAATGTTTACAGAGGCAGGTAAAATACAAGGTTCCTTATGGGGTTTTGGAGGGTTAAACGGATATAAACACGATATAGGGAATTATTCAGTTAAAGAGGAAAAGGAAATACATAAAAAAATTGGGACAGAAACTTATAGGAAGTATATGGCAGAACTTAAGAGAAAAGAACCACAAGTTTTTCCAAAGGAAATGAAACCACTTCCACCTGCTCCAACAGTTGATGAAGTTGAGAAAAATCCACAGTTGGCAGTTTATACATACTTAAGACAGGAATGTTTAAGATGTCATACAGGGGTTAAAGGGAGAAGTAAAAGGGGAGATTATAGAGGTATGGGATGCTCCGCCTGTCATATCCCTTACTCAAATGAGGGATTTTATGAAGGAAATGACCTAACAATTCCTAAAGATGAGAGAAATCATCTACTAGTTCATACAATTCAAGCTACAAGGGATACATATGTAGAGATACATGGAATTAAATACTCTGGGATACCTGTTGAAACATGCACAACCTGTCATGATAGAGGAAAGAGAATAGGAGTTTCTTATCAAGGATTAATGGAGACAGCTTATAAATCACCATTTTTAGAGGATGGTTCAGACCAGCCTAAATTACACACAAAACATTACTTACATCTGAAGGCAGATATTCATTTGAAAAAAGGAATGTTATGCCAAGATTGTCATACATCAATAGATGTTCATGGAGATGGATTACTTGCAGGAACAACAATAGCCCCTGTAGAAATAGAATGTCAAGACTGTCATGGAACACCAGATAAATATCCTTGGGAATTATCTATCGGATACTCTGATGAATACTCAGAAAAAGTAAAAACTGGTAAACCTAGAGGAGTTGCTACTGAATTACCTGATTATCTGGAGCAGGGAAAAGTTTACGATAAAAAGGACGGCTATTTACTAACTGCTAGAGGTAATCCTTTTGGAAATGTAGTAAGAGACGGAGATGAGGTTATAGTCCATACAGCAGGTGGAAAGGATTTAAGGCTTAAACCATTAAAAAAACTTGCCAGTGAAAAGAAGTTTTCAAAAGAAGGACATATAGCAATGGTTATGATAAAAAAACATATGGATAGAATGGAATGTTACACCTGTCATGCAACATGGGCTCCACAGTGTTATGGTTGCCACATAAAGATTGATTATTCTCAAGGAGAAAAACATCCTGACTGGATAGCTATGGGAAATGCAGTTGATATAAGTGGATTAACCGCTGATGCAAGAGGAGAGTTTAAAAAATTTCTGATAGATGGAAAGATTTCAGAAACGAGAAGTTATTTAAGATGGGAAAATCCACCGTTAGCCCAAAACGGAGAAGGTAGAATATCACCTGCTATTCCAGGATGTCAGACAACACTAACAGTTATTGGAAAAGATGGGAAGCCTCTTCTCTTAAATCATATATTTAGAATTCCTAATGTTGAAGGAGCTGGAAAGGAAGGTCAAAAGGCTATAGATATTTCCCCCGTCCAACCACACACTATACAGAAGAGAGCAAGAAGTTGTGAAAGTTGCCATGGAAATCCTGTAGCTATGGGATATGGTATTGAGGAGGGGAAACTATACTCTGACCCATCAAAACCTTATATAGTTGATTTGACAACTGCAGATGGAAAGATTATTCCTAAAATATTTAAAACTCAAATTAATCCCATTCCAAATTTAAATCATGACTGGTCTAGATTTATAACAGAAAAAGGAAAACAACTTCAAACGGTAGGACATCACTTTAAACTTTCCAGACCATTAAATAATGAGGAGAGGTCTAAATTAGACAGAAGGGGCGTTTGTATATCTTGTCATAAAACTATACCTGAAGGTGATTTAGCAGTTAGTTTACTTACACATATTAAAGAAAAGACTAAACTAGAAATAGACAAACAGAAACACGACAGTATCCTTCATAAGCTACTGCTGATAGGAGCTTGGGCACAGATTGGCGGAGCAATTTTTGTTACATTACTAGTCATTGGTATAGTTTGGAAGATAAAAAGAAGGAAGAAAAATAGATATTATTATTGAACAGATAGGTAGGGCTTCCCTATAAGCCGGGTTCTGTTGAATATGGTCATTTATCTTAGCTCCCTACCCGAGAGCATAGGGAGATAAACTCCCATTAGGGCGGGCCACCCTAAAATGCTCTCCTACTTGGGATTGCTCCGGAGGGGTGGGCAAACTTACCAGCTCACACTGGTAAGTGGTAGGCTCTTACCCTACCCTTTCACCTTTACCTGATTTAGTATCCATTTTCGGTGGATAACCACCTACATCAATGTTTAGGATACTAAATCAGGAAGTCTCCTCTCTGTTGCCCTAACCATGAGGTTACCCCCATCTACCTTTCGGTAGCCTCCTGCCCTGTGGAGCCCGGACTTTCCTCCCCTCAAACTAGAGGGGCGACCATACAGGAAACCCTACCTAGCTCTAAAAAAATTTATTCCTATCTAAATTACTTTCCACCTTTATCTAAAAAGAGTATCACTCCAAAAATAATGGCGGTAAATATCACCATACCAATAATAATTATTGGAAACCAAGTGCCAGGGTCCATACCTAAACCTTACCTCCCTCTAATTTTTAATACTCCCACAGTGCAGTTGATAGATACTTTTCTCCTCCGTCTGGACAGATAAACACTATAACACCTTCATCAATTTCCCTTGCTATTTGTATAGCCGCTTCAAAAGCTGCTCCGGAGGATTGACCAACAAAGACCCCTTCCTTTTGGGACAGTTCCCTTGCCCTCTGATAAGCTATGTCTGTTCCTATAAACATTGTCCTATCAAGTCTATTTTCATCAAAAATACCTGGTTTAATAGATGTTTCTATATATTTTAATCCTTCTATACCGTGAAAAGGACTATCTGGCTGAACTCCTATAATCTGAATATCTGGATTGTATATCTTTAATCTTCTACCTGTTCCCATAATAGTTCCGCCTGTTCCTATGCCAGCTATAAAATGTGTTATCTTTCCCTCTGTTTGCTCCCATATCTCTACACCAGTTGAGTAAAAATGGGCTTTCCAGTTGGAATCATTATTATATTGGTCTATGTAGTAATACTTGTTTGGATACTTTTCTACAAGTTTTCTAACAAACTTTATAGCTCCATCTGTGCTTTCTAAAGGATTTGTAAAGTGTATTTTTGCTCCGAAAGCCTGAATTATTTTCTTTCTCTCCTCACTCACATTTGAAGGCATAGCCAGTTCTACTTTATATCCTAGGGCAGTTCCTACCATAGATAAGGCTATACCTGTATTTCCAGAGGTAGCATCTAATATAATCTTATCCTTTGTTAATTTTCCCTCTCTAATAGCATCAACTATCATTCTTGTTGCAGGTCTATCTTTTACAGACCCTCCCGGATTATATCCTTCTAATTTTGCATATATTTTTATATTCTTATCTTTTATATCATCAGGAAGAGCCTTTGATAACTCTATAAGTGGCGTATTACCAACAAGCTCTAATATAGATTTCCTTCTTTTCCTTATACCTTCATCATGTTTCCCAAGTATCCACATAAGTTCACCTATAACAAACTTTCTGATTAAAAATAGATTTTAGCCTATTTTTTTAATATTTTCCTTGTGTTTCAACTATATATTTTTCTAACCCTAATTCTCTACATATATCTATTACATCTACAACCCTTTGAAATTTTACATCCCTATCAGCTCTTAAAAGAATTGTCGGATTTTTTGAATTTATTTTTTCTCTTAAGAGATTTTTTAAATTTTCCAACTCAACAGATTTATTACCCAGTAATAATCCCTTTTCAGTTATAGATATTACTATCTGGTGATTTTCTGTTTCTTTATTTTCTCCAGTTTTTGCTTCAGGTAAATTTAAAGGAATCTTCTGTTCCACAATAAAAGTAGCAGTTGCCATAAATATTATTAAAATAACCAAAACTATATCAACGAAAGGTGTCATATTTATTTCTGATATTTCTTTCTCATCTTCATCTATAAGCTTCAAA
>QNZC01000056.1 GCA_003978565.1 Persephonella sp.
AAAGGTAAAAATATGGGAAAACTTGCATTTGCTTTAGATGTTAAGGATTTAGAAACGGCAAAGAATATATTAGAGGAAATAAAGGGTTATGAAATCATTATAAAAGTCGGATATGTTCTGTTTATACAGGGTGGAGTTTCTTTTGTAGAGTATATAAAAAATCTAGGCTTTGAACTTTTTTTAGATTTAAAACTTCATGATATACCAAACACAGTTTACAACGGTGTAGTTTCTGCTTCTAAAATTGGAGTTGATTATCTGACTATTCACTCACTAGGCGGAGAGGAGATGTTAAAAAGGGCGGTAGAAGGTAAAGGAGAGAATTTAAAACTTTTAGCTGTATCAATCTTAACAAGTCATTCTGAAAATTATCTAGATTATATAGGCTCTAAGTATTCATTGGAAGAATTAACTTTAAAGTTATCAAAAACTGCTGTTGAGTGTGGAGTTGATGGAATAGTTTCATCTTCCTATGAAGTTAAAAAACTTAAAAAAGAGATAGATAAAGATTTTATATCTGTTGTCCCAGGTATTAGACTTAATAGAGATAGAAAGGATGACCAACAAAGAGTTGCAACACCTAGAGAGGCTATACTAAATGGAGCTGATATAATAGTGGTAGGAAGACCTATATTAAACTCTTTAGACAGAAAAAATACTATAGAAAAAATCTTAAAAGAGATAGAAGAGGTTACCTATGGGACTAACTGAGGTAATACTTAAACTGGCTTTAATAGGTGGAGACCCTGTTTTATATATATTACTTCTAATGAGTGTTATATCGGTAGCTGTGATAATAGAGAGAATTATAGTAATAAAAAAAGTTGAAAAAACTCTTTTAGACTACTCACCTTTAGAATTAAAACTAACTTTAGAGAAGAGACTAGGAATTTTAGCTACATTTGGGAATAATGCTCCATTCATAGGGCTTTTTGGAACAGTTCTGGGAGTTATAAAAGCATTTTACGATTTAGGTAATTCATCAGAGTTCGGAGTTAAAGTTGTGATGCAGGGAATATCTGAAGCGTTAGTTGCAACTGCAATGGGGCTATTTGTGGCTATACCTTCAGTAATTGCCTATAACTACTTTGTAAGAAAAGTAAAAACATTACTTCTAATTTATGAATTTAAGAAAGAATACAATTCAAAATGATTAATAGTTTTAACACCTTTTGATGAAATCAAAGAAAATAGCTTATAATTTTTTAGAATAAAAATAGTTGGAGGCTAATTAATGTATCACTTAGAAGTGGTTACACCTGAAGGTTATGTATTTAAGGGAGATGTAGAGCAAGCTGTTATAAATACTTCTGATGGAGAAATAGGTATTTTAGAAAATCATATGCTATTACTTACAAATGTTATTCCGGGAAAACTTAGGGTAGAGAAAAGCCCAGAGGATATAGAGGAGTTTGCTACAACATACGGAATTATTGATATAAGGGGAGATAAGGTTATTGTTCTAGTGGAGGAGGCATCCCCTATAGACAAAATAGATGTTGAAAAGGAAAAATCTCTATTAAAGAAGGCTGAAGAGCAACTGGCAAATAGTGAAAAGTTATCACTAAAAGAGATAGAATATTACGAAAAACTTAGAGATAGAGCATTAACCTTATTAGAGCTAGCAGGTGTCAAACATATCTAATGAGCTGGAGTTAACACCTTTTATAAGAGGAAAAATAAAACTTTATCAATCTAAAGATGGGTATAGATTTAATCTTGACCCTGTTCTCCTTTCCAGTTTTGTAAAAATTAATAAAAAAAAAGCTAAAATTGTAGATTTAGGAACAGGGTCAGGGATAATTTTACTTCTCCTAAGTTTAAAATATCCGGAACTTGATTTTTATGCCGTTGAGATACAGAACTCTCTTTTTGAGATAGCAAAGAAAAATTTCAGACTGAATAATCTGAACGTAAAAATTTTTAATGAAGATATGAAAAATATAAGAAGGTTATTTAAACCTAACAGCTTTGATTATGTAGTTTCAAATCCACCTTACTTTAAGGTAGATAAATCTCTATCCAGTAATGAGGAAGAGAAAATAGCTAAATTTGAAGTAAAAATAAATTTAAAGGAAATTTTTAAAGTAGTGAAATATCTACTGAAGGACAGAGGGAAATTTTTTCTTGTGTATCCATCATTTAGATTTACAGAATGTTTGAAAGTTGCAACAGAGAATAAACTGGAACTAAAAAAAGTTAGATTTGTGTATGCTGATGCAAACTCCAATTCAACTCATTTTCTAGCTGAATTTGTTAAATCTACTAAAGAAGGGCTTATCATTGATAAACCATTAATCATTTACGAGAATAGAAAAAATAAAATCTATACAGAGGAAGTAAAATATATTTTAGAAAAATTTACAGATGGAGAGATAGATGGGAATTAAAGATTTTATAATACCGGCTATAGATTTACAGGATGGAAAGGCAGTTAGGCTTTACAAAGGAGAGAAAAATTCAGCTAAAGTTTACAGTGAAGACCCAGTGTTAACGGCAAAATCCTGGGAAGAAAAGGGAGCTAAACATTTACATATTGTTGATTTAGATGGAGCTTTTGAGGGAAAACCTAAAAACTATAAGATTGTAGAGAAGATAGTAAGCAGTATCTCTATTCCTGTTGAGTTTGGAGGTGGTCTAAGAAGTTTTGAAGCAGTTGAAACGATGTTTAAGATAGGTGTTGATAGAGTTGTTATAGGGAGTTTAGCTTATCAGAATGAAAAAGAGTTTTTGAAAATAGTTGAGAAATTTCCAAACAAAGTTGTTTTAGGAATAGATGCTAAAGATGGAAAAGTTGCTATAAAAGGTTGGGTTGAAAAAACAGAATACACTCCTTTAGAGTTTGCGAAAAAGTATGAAAAGTATGATATATGGGGATATTTATATACAGATATAAACAGAGATGGTGCTTTAACAGGGGTAAATATTGAAACAACAAAAAAACTTGCTGAAAGTTTAGAAAAGCCAGTTATAGCTTCTGGGGGAGTAAGCTCATTGGAGGATATTAAAGCTCTATATCAGTTAAAGGATTACGATGTTTATGGGGTGGTTGTAGGAAAAGCCCTTTACGAGAAAAAGATAGACTTTGAAAATCTCTAAAAGGAGGATTTAGGGCTGATAGAGAATGTAGAGCTATTTTTTCAAAATTATGGATATATAGCTGTTTTTATAGGAACTTTTTTAGAGGGGGAAATTTTTTTAATAGTTGTTGGAATTTTTATAAAACTGAAACTACTAAATCCTGCCTTATCTTTAGTTTTTGCAATTCTTGGAGCATTTATCCACGAGATTTTATATTTCTTTGTAGGTAAATGGAAGGGGAAAAAATTTTTAGAGGAAAACAAATACACACAAAAGAGTTTCCAAAAGGCAAAAGAATTATTAAACAAGTATGGAGTTTATTCAATCTTTTTAATCAGATTTTTATACGGTATGCGGATGGTTCCGATGATGTTAATGGGAGCCTCTGGAATAGGGGTAGTTAGATTTACAGTATTCAATCTTATCTCTTTACTGATATGGGCAATCTTATATCTTGCTTTAGGCTATTTCTTTGGACATACTGCAGAGATGATGTTTGGAAAGGTAAAAGAGTATTATTTCATATTTATAATCTCAGTTATAGCTGTAATTACTTTAATAGTTATCTATCCATTTTTAAAGAAAAAACTAAAATTTAGATAATTCACTCTCCAATTAAATCCTGTTTTATCACTTTATAACTTACCTTTAGATGAATTATTAAAAAAAGTTATTCTTACAATTTTGTAATAATAATTTTGTAAATCATAACAAATTTGAAATACGTTTAGAAACTTAGAAAATTTATTATACAACAAAATTTATTAAATGTTAAACGAAAATTCATCAATTTTTAATAAAAGATAACGTTATTTAAAAGAAAAATAAATTTTGTTAAAATAAATATATGCTTAACAAAACAAAAAAACAATATTTTTCTTTTTTTTAAGAGGAGGAAGTATATATGAAAAAAATAGAAGCAATAATAAAACCATTCAAATTAGACGAAGTAAAAGATGCTCTAGCAAATATAGGAATTTATGGAATGACAGTTTGGGAAGCAAAAGGTTTTGGAAGACAGAAAGGTCATACAGAACTTTACAGAGGAGCCGAATACGTAATTGACTTCCTACCTAAAGTTAAAATAGAGATTGTTGTAGATGACAGTATGGTAGAGAAAGCTGTAGATGCTATAGTAAATGCTGCAAGAACGGGAAGAATTGGAGATGGTAAAATATTCATTATTCCGGTTGATGATGCAGTAAGAATAAGAACAGGAGAAAGAGGAACAGAGGCTATATAAAGATTACAATTTTGTTATTTTAAATATATCTAAAAGGAGGTTTTGCCTATGGCAATGATACAGTGTCAAACACCAGATGATGTAATGAGAGTTATTTCTGAAAAGGGAATAGCTTTTGTAGATTTAAAATTTTCTGACCCATTTGGACAGTGGCAACATTTAACAGTTCCAGCTCATGAATTTTCAAAGGAAACTTTTGAAGAAGGAGTTCCATTTGACGGCTCATCAATAAGAGGTTGGAAGGGAATAAATGAATCTGATATGTTATTAATCCCTGACCCAAAATCTGCATTTATAGACCCATTTATAGATGAACCTACAATATCTTTAGTTTGTGATGTTGTTGACCCTATAACTAAAGAGCCTTACAACAGAGACCCTAGACAGATTGCTAAAAAAGCTATTGAGTTTTTAAAATCAACAGGAATTGGGGATATAGCTTACTTTGGACCAGAAGCAGAATTCTTCATATTTGATGATATTAAATTTATGAATGGTCCAAACATATCTTACTACGAGATAGATAGTGTTGAAGGTTGGTGGAACACTGGCAGAGAGGAAATGCCTAATTTAGGTTATAAAACCCCTTACAAAAGAGGATATTTCCCTACACCTCCATTAGATAAAATGGCTTCTATCAGAATGGAAATGGTAAAAACTCTTGAAGAAGTTGGAATAACAGTAGAAAGGGAACACCACGAAGTTGGAACAGCTGGACAGGGGGAGATAAACTTTAGATTTTCAGACTTAATTACTACAGGTGATAATGTTTTAAAATACAAGTATGTATTAAAAAATGTTGGATACAGACATGGAAAATTTGTAACTTTCTTACCTAAACCTATAGCAGGTGATAACGGTTCAGGAATGCACACTCACTTCTCAATATGGAAAGATGGAGAAAACCAATTTGCAGGGGACCAATACGCAGGATTATCAGAAATAGCTTTATATGCTATAGGCGGTATTATTAAGCACGGAAAAGCTATAGCTGCATTTACAAACCCAACTACTAACTCTTACCACAGATTGGTACCCGGATTTGAAGCACCAGTTAAATTGGCTTACTCTGCAAGAAACAGGTCAGCAGCTATAAGAATACCTATGGGTTCACAGTCTCCTAAAGCTAAAAGAATAGAGTGTAGATTTCCAGATGCATCATCTAACCCATATTTAGCATTTGTAGCGTTATTAATGGCGGCTATAGACGGTATAGAAAACAAAATTCATCCGGGAGAACCATTAGACAAAGATATTTACGCATTACCACCTGAAGAGTTAGCAAATGTTCCTTCTATGCCTGCATCTTTACAGGAAGCTATAGACGCATTAAAAGAAGATATGGACTTCTTACTCAAAGGTGGTGTAATGGATGAGGACTTTATCAACATGTGGATTGAAACTAAACAGGAAGAAGTTGATGCAATAAGATTAGTTCCTCACCCTAAAGAGTTTGAGTTATACTACGACATATAAAAATCAGTTTGCCCCTACACTTTCGGGGGCTTTTAATTTTAATCTTACAACTTAATTTTTTTACAGAATAAACAGAGGGCTGTTCCCATAGAAATCACGGTCAAAAGCACTATTAAGCCATTCCTTTGTTTTTCGGTTAATGAGAATTTGTTTATTTTAAAAATTGAAAATAAATCTACTTTTTCCTTCCTTTTGGATTGGGTTCTTATTATTTTTTTTCTCATAAGTATAGAACTAAAATCTCTCAAGATTATCCCACTTGAGTAGTTTATGTTTCTGTGATATGGTAAATCCAACAATTTACTTGTATCTTGATTATCTTTCAATAGATTTAAGACATATAAGAAATAAGTGGCAGTTAATTTATTTTCTTTATTTTCTTTATCATTCTTTAATATTCTTTTTAATTTTTTTACA
>QNZC01000072.1 GCA_003978565.1 Persephonella sp.
TATGAAATTAATAGTAAATGGTGAGGAAAAAAATTTTAATAGAGAAACATTAACTATAAAAGAGTTAGTTGAAGAGTTAGGTATAAAAGTTCCAAACTATGCAGTAGCAGTAGGTCTTGAAGTTATACCTAAAAGTGAATATGAAACTTATAAATTAAAAGATGGTGATAAAGTAGAAATCGTCACTTTTGTTGGAGGAGGCTAGGTTGGAAGAAATAAGAAGAGTAAGAGGTTTTCAGGATATATACGGAGAAAATGCTGAAAAGTATAGATATATAGTATATACTGCAAGAAAACTTTTTGATAAATATAACTTTAAAGAAATTATTCTTCCTTATGTAGAAGATGTTTCATTATTTATCCGTTCTGTTGGAGAAGAAACAGACATAGTCCAAAAGGAAATGTATACTTTTAAAGATAAAGGTGGTAGAGAAATAGCCTTAAGACCTGAAGGAACCGCTTCAGTTGTTAGAGCGTATGTAGAAAACAGAATATTTGCTGAAGGTGGTTATCATAAGTTCTTTTATGAAGGTGCTATGTTCAGATATGAGAGACCACAGGCAGGCAGATACAGACAGTTTCATCAGATTGGTGCAGAGCTATTTGGTGTAAATAATCCCCTCTCTGATGTGGAAGTTATATCATTAGTTAGGGATATTTTAGATGCTCTAAAAATAGAGGCAAGATTAGAGATAAACACCCTTGGAAGCTTTGAAGATAGGAAGAGATATATAGAAGAGTTAAGAAGGTATCTATCAGAAAAAAAGGAAAATCTATGTGAAGATTGTCAAAGAAGATTAGAAAAAAATCCTTTAAGGGTTTTAGATTGTAAAGTTGAAAGCTGTAAAGAGGAAACAAAGGAAGCTCCTAAACTTTACGACTATCTATCCGAAACTTCTGTAAAGAGATATGAAGAAGTAAAGAAATATTTAAAGACTTTAGATATAGATTTTGTAGAAAATCCAAGGTTAGTTAGAGGGTTAGATTACTATACAGACACAGTTTTTGAATTTAAAACAGACAAAATAGGGGCACAGGGAACTGTTGCGGCAGGTGGAAGATATGACAAACTTGTGGAACAGTTAGGGGGACCTCCTACACCAGCAGTTGGTTTTGCAGCAGGTATTGAGAGATTAATGCTTTTAGTAGATGAACTACCACAGGGAGAAGACTTAATAGCTGTAATTCCTATAAGTGATGAGTTTAATCTATTAGCTTTAAAAGTAGCTAATAAATTAAGAAAAGAAAATTTAAAGGCAGAACTTATTTTAAAAACCGGTAGTTTAAAATCGAAAATGAAAGTTGCAAATAAGTTAAAAAGCTCATATGTGGTTTTTGTATCAGATAGTTATGAACTGAAAGATATGTTAACAGGCTCACAGATAAAGCATGAAGATTTAAACAGTTTAATTCAAACATTGAAAAATAGCCAATCTCCACTATATTTATAGGGGCTAATTTGAAATTTCAGTTTTAAAAGGGGGCTTATTATGAAGGATATTTATATAAATCTGAAAGAAGAGTTAAAACATGAGGATTTTATAGAAAAGGATTACTCTTTACCAGTTAAAAGTTTAGATTTACCTTCAGAGTATTCTTCAGATAAAAAAGATTTAGATATTCATCTGTATATTATTAAAGAAAAAGATGGATATGTTTTATCTATGGATATGAAAGGAGAGTTAAAAGTTGAGTGTAGTAGATGTTTAGAACCTTTTAATATGAATATTAAAAATGTAAGTAATGTTATGATAACCACCAAAAGACCTACAAAACAGAACCAAGAGTTAACTCAAGATGATTTAATGGTTGAGTATATAGACGACTATGAAAAATTCAATTTAACAAATTTTGTTAGAGAGGAAATACTTATACAAACTCCAATAAAACCACTTTGTAATGAAGAGTGTAAGGGAATATGTCCTATATGCGGTGGCAATAAAAATGAAAATCCCTGTGATTGTGAAAAGAAACTAAAAAGAGAAAGCTCTCCTTTCTCAAAACTAAAGGAACTGTTAGAAAAGAAACAAAAAAAGGAAAAATAAATATAATATTTTTAAAGATTAATTTTATCGGGAGTTAAGATGAAAAAGTTCTTTCTTGGGATTTTAACTGTTTTTAGCTCTTTCTCCTTTTCCTTTGCAGACACATTACTGTTAACAAAAAAGGGATATTCAACATATATTCAGGAGGAAGAGTTTGTATTAACTAAAGGTATAAATGTTATAGGACCTATATATCTTCAGCCTATAGCTGAAACAGATGGGATAAATGTATTTGGGAAAGGTATATCATTAGAAGGTTTATTAATTGAAAATGAAGGTGAAAATTGGAGAAAGAAACTATCTGGTAAAGAGCTTTATATAGAGGGAGAAGGAAGAATAATAAAAGGTAAAGTTATAAAAATAAAAGACAACTTTATACAGTTAAACACCAAAAAAGGATACACAATAACAACACTTCCTAAATTTCCATCGAGATTAAGAGTTAAGGATAGTTGGGAAAAAGTTTTCTCTCCAAAGATAACATTAAAATTAAGGTCAAATACAGAGGAAACAAAGCTTATAAAAGTAGAGTATCCTGTTAAAAATCTAAATTGGAAAGTTTCTTATATTTTGAAAGATGGAAATCTAGAACAGTATATTATTTTCATAAATAAAACTCCTTTAACTTTAGAAAATATAAATATACACCTTATAAGTAAAGGTAAAGTCTGGAGAAGGCTAAAAGGTATAACTATACCTGCATTTAGTAAAAAAAGAATTAAAGTTTTTTCCAGAATTGTAGAAAAAGTTGATTTAAAAAAATTACCTAATGGAAAAGTTATGATATACAGAAATAACATATTTGTAGGTTATAAAAATTTAGATGAGCTTAAATAAAGGTAAGTTATACATAGTTTCAACTCCTATAGGAAATTTAAAAGATATAACTTTTAGAGCTATTGAAACATTAAAGGAAGTTGATATTATAGCCTGTGAAGACACACGGGTAGCTAAAAAGTTATTGAACCACTATAGGATAGAGAAGAAATATTTAATTTCCTATTATGAGCCTGTTGAAGAGAAGATTATTCCGAAAATAATAAATCTGCTAAAAGAGGGAAAAAGTATAGCTCTAATTTCAGATGCAGGAACTCCAACACTTTCAGACCCGGGATACAAGTTAGTTAAAGAGGCTATAAAGGAGAATATAGAAGTTATTTCCATTCCGGGAGCTTTTGCTGGTGTTGTAGCCCTTTCAGTTTCAGGACTACCAACTGATAAATTTATTTTTTTAGGTTTCCTTCCAACTAAAGAAAGTAAAAAAAGAGAAATTTTAGACAAGTTTGGAGCTTTAAACACAACTATAATAATCTACGAAAGCCCACATAAATTATTAAAAACAGTTTCTCTAATAAAAGAGATTTTTCCAAAGGCTGATATTGTTATAGCTAAAGAATTAACGAAAATTCATGAGAAATTTATAAGAGGAAGTATAGATGAAGTTATAAAATATCTAAATGAAAATCCAGAGATAATAAAAGGTGAATTTGTAATATTACTCTATCCTAACACTGAAGTTGAAAAACCTTCAGAGGAAAAATTATTAGAAGAGGCTAAATCTTTAAAGGAAAAAGGAATAAGAACAAAGGAAATTGCTAAAAAGCTGTCAAAAAAATACAATTTAAACAAAAATGAAGTTTATACTCTAATAATAAAAGAGTTAGAAAACTCTTAAAGCTTTAATAAATATTTCTTTCTTACTTTATTGAAAAAAGGAATATACTCCTTGTAGTCCAAATAAGTCCATAAAAAAGGTTGATAACTTTTATTGTGATACCAAAGCTCCATCTCTATATAGATACCATCACCTAAATAAATTCTATTCCCTCTGTATTTTGTCGTCGGAATGATTAACTGGTCTATATCTATCAAAAAAGGGTCAATATTAACAGTCCTACCCTTTCTAAATCTAAACCTGTCCTCAATAGAAATAGTTTTCAGTTTTATATTCTTAATATTATCTTTAGTTATTACCTTATTAGTTATCACAAATTTTTTAAAAAGAGGTTTTCCCATTTCTGTTATATAGTAGGAGGAGTAAGGTAATTCAAACTTTTCAGTTTCCTCTATCTTTTTAAAATCAAATGCTAACTTTAAATATTCTTCAACAATAATTAATTTTTCGTAATCCTTCCACAGTAGAGCAAATCCTAAAACTCCCTTATCTTCCCTTACCATTTCATACTTAACACCTAAATGAAGTTTATAATTATTATTTAACAATATTTTTTTTGGTGGCTCTTATGCAAATAAAATTTAAGAATTTAGGGAAAGTTAGAGAGGAAAGTCTGGAATTAAAACCATTAACTATACTTACAGGAAATTACGAAGAAAGGGATTTCTTAATAAGAATTTTATACTCAATTTTTTCAAAAATTAAAGAAATTTCTGAAAGAGATATAAATTTTATTGTTGAGAACAGTATAAGAGTTTTGTGGAATTTAAAAAATTATAAAAATATTATGGAAAAACTCTTTAATCTGGAAGATAAAGAGCTAAAAAAATTACTAAAAGAGATTGAAAAAAACACAATAAACTATATAAAGGGAGATTTAAGTAATATAAAAGGTATATTAAATTATCAGGGAATAACTAGCTTCGATAACTTCCATATTGAGAATATAGTATTAAGGGATTTTAATGAAGATGAACTTGCAGACATAAAGGAAAAATTAAGAAATTCAATAAGGGAGTATGAGGCAAAAAAAATTGCATTAATAAATTTACACTCTAATCCTTTTAAAGAGCTATTTGTGTATGGAGTTTTAAGGAAGTTTTTTTATCCATTTTATATCCCTGCTTCAAGAAATGGATTAATTTTAGGGGCAGACTATATCATTCCTAATTTATTCAGTAAATTTAGAAAGGTTGACGTTGAATTTACAAAACCAGAAATAGATTTTATAAAAAATCTCTTCTTCCTAAAAACTGCAAATTTAACGGAAGTTGAAAAAAATAATAAAAAAGTTCTTAAACTGATTAAATTTTTAGAAAGTAGGATTTTAAAGGGACAGTTTACAGAAAAAGATTTTATAAATAGATACAGAACATTTAATTTTATTGCTCAACAAAACAAAGAAATTTATCCTCTACATTTACTAAAAAGTTCTTTAATCTCAATTTTTCCCATATATGTATTTCTTAAATATTTAATGTTTGAAGACAAGCTTATTTTTTTTATACAGGAACCAGAGGCTCATCTGTCAGTTGAAGAACAGTTTGAATTAGCAAAATTCTTAACTTTAGGAACAAATCTAGGAATAAACTTTGTAATCTCAACGAACAGCGATTACATTCTTTTTGAGATTAGTAATTTTGTAAAAATCAATCAATTAAAACCTCTAATTAAAACAAATTATCTAATAGAGAATAATTTAGATGAGTTTAAAGAGTGTGTTATCCAAAAAGAAAAGGTTTTAGTTTATAACTTTAAAGAGTATAAAAATAGTTTAAAGATAGAAAAAGTCCCTATAGATGAGTTTGGGATAAACAGGAAAACAACAGCACCTTGATTTTTAAATCATATCTATCTATAATTATAAATATGAAAAAGTTGTTAAGAATTGGTGAAGTATCATAAATGCTGGGAGTATCTGTCAGCACATTAAAAGAGCCAAAAGATGAGTAGTTTAACCCTATCATACACCTTAACGCTACCACAAAGCATATACCCACATTTAAACTACCTAATCTCAGTAAACAAAAGACTAATAAAAAGCTGGATACCAACCCTTTGGAATAACCAAATACTAAACAAACTAAAGCAAACAGGAAAAGCATTAACAATACTAAAACCAATAATAAAAAGAACAGAAAAATGGATACCATCAAGGATATACAGAAACTCATTAGAGCTAACAGGACAAATACTTCGTTCACAGATAGAAAGAAAAGAAATTTATGAATTTATAGTTAATCACC
>QNZC01000067.1 GCA_003978565.1 Persephonella sp.
CATTTTAAATGAACTTTTCTATTTAAAAAATATACAGTTGGGAAAAATACCAAATAGAAGATTATTAATAAAACTAAATAAAAACCCTTTGAAATAAAACCTTGAAGTTTATTCCCTGAGGTTTGATAAGAAAAACTATCTTCTATGAACTCTTCCTTACTGTTTATCTCCTTATCTTTATTAGGAGTATCTTCTAATCTTTTATTGTTAGAAATTTCAACAGAATTTTTACCTAGCTCCTCACCTTTATTATTAACTTCTTCTGAAAAAATTTCCTGTTCTTTAATATCCTTATTCCCATCTATCTGGCTAGAACCAGCTAATATTTTAAAGTATGTTTCTGCAATTTTGTTTTTATTACTATCTAGTAGCTCAACCTTCCAGTTTCCAATATCACTGGGAAAAATAGTCTTATAGCTCCAAGTTCTATAGAATTGATACTTTATATTTAGTTTAATTTCAGCAATCCTTTTTCCATTCTTATACCATATATGATATATGTATGTGGGAGTTTTATCGGTTTTTACTTTTGTAAAGCAATAAACTTTATCTAGTTCTGTTGAAAATGTTTTAGAAATGTTAACTGGAGTTCTGTTTACAACATTTTCACTACAAACAAACTGTTCTACTTTTATCTTTGATGCAAAGGAATAACTAAAAACTAGAAGTAATAAAACAGGGAGTAAATATATCCCCCTCATAATAAAAGCCCCCTTTTAGTATATCCACCTAATTTATATACTTTATTACCGAGTTTTCCTTGAGTTTTTGAATTAATAAATCTATCTCTTTTTTTATTTTTTCTTCTAACTTTTTATTGTCTATGTCATCTGTAAATTTCTTCTCTATACCTTCTACCTTTATAAAGAAAACCCCATCATCTGTATTGACCTCAAAAATATCCCCTTTTCTATACCCCCATAATTTTTTATCTATCTCTTTATTTAAAAATCCTTCTTTAATATTCTTCAATAATCCTCCATTTTCCTTTGTAGTTTCATCATCAGAGTATGTTTTTACCAACTTTGAGAAAGGCTCTTTATATAAAAGAGATTTTACTTTTTTATACTTTTCTTCAAAATCTGGTGAATTTTTACTTAAGTATAGAACCCTTACTGTAGCCGACTTCTCTACTTTACCTTCCTCAGTAGCTTCCAAAAATTTTTCTCTTAAATACTGATGAGTAAACTTTCCAACAAGTATCTGTCTCTTTATCAAATCTTTAAATTCTGAAAATGCTATACCCTCTCTCTCAAAAACTTCTTTTAACTCCTCTATACTATTCATATTATTTCTTTTAGCCAAATCTAATATATATCTGTTTATTTCTTCCTGTGAAGCTGTTATTCCCATATTTTTAGCAGTTTGAGATATGAGTATCTGGTTTATAAGCTCATTTAAAGCTTTTTTTTCATCTTGAATATTGTAGAATTTTTGAAATAGTTTTAATTCACTTTTTAGAACAGGTTTTCCATTAACAACTGCAATTATCTTATCTACTAGGATATAATCTTTAGATAGATTGTTATCTTTATTATTAGCAAATGTTAAAGTTGGAACACTCAATGTTAAAAATAAAAATAAATAAATAAATTTCTTTGCTTTCATAAGAATTATTGAACCTCCTGACAAAAACTAAATTACACATTATTTAAAACTAAACTTTTTAGTTAAAAAAGCAATGAAATAAATCAATGTAAAGGAAGGTAAAAAAACAGATACTATTTTAACCTTCTGCTTCCTCTGTTATTTCTTCCCACATTTGAGATGCTCCAGATATGAAACCTTTATAGTAATCGTCTATCTCCAGTGTCAATGTTATACTAGCATCAAACTCTGCATACTCATAATCCTGTAGATTGACTAAAGCTATGGTTAACAAACCTCTATCTTCTAAAGCTTCCCACCCATCACCATAAGGTAAGCCAATTTCTAATCTTTTATTTCCCTTTATAATAGTAATTAGTAGTATTGGTTCCTCTTTCTCATCATCATATAAAACATTTATATCTATTTCCCAACAACCTACATTAGAACTTATAATTTCTTTTAGCTCCTCATCAGGCTCAAAAAAAGCTATGATTTCATCATCTTCTGTAAGTTTTACATCATAAGGATGAAAAACTTTGTCCATCTTATCCTCCCCTGAACATTAAAATGTTGAAAGATAAATTATAATTCTATACTTAATAAAATGCTATAATCAAAATATATTCAATTATGTAGGTATAAAATTATGTTCACTGGTCTCATAGAAGAAGTAGGAAGAGTTAAGGACATTACAATTAGAAATAAAAGTTTAAGAATTAAAATTGAAGCTAAAAAAATAGCCGAAGATGTAAAAGAGGGAGACAGTATAGCTATTAATGGAACTTGTTTAACTGTAGTTGATTTATATGAAGATGGATTTTCCTTTGACGTCTCAGAAGAAACATTAAATAGGACAAATATTAAATATCTAAAGATAGGGCATTATGTTAATCTAGAGAGAGCCTTAAGGGTTTCAGATAGATTGGGAGGACATATAGTTCAGGGACATATAGATACAACCTCTGTTATAACTGGATTAATTCCTTATGGAGAACATACAATTTTAAAAATAAAACTACCAAATGAATACAGAAAATTTGTTATTGAAAAAGGTTCTATAGCTATAGATGGAATAAGTTTAACTATAAATAAGATAGAAAATAATGAAATTTTTATTAATATAATTCCTCACACTTTAAAAAACACAAATTTACAGTATAGAAAAGTTGGAGATATAGTTAACTTAGAGTTTGATATTTTAGGAAAGTATGTTTTACAGTATATAGAAGGTTTAAAAAACTCTAAAAATTCATACCTTGAAAAGCTTTTATCTAACTTCTAATATTATTTATTGATAATTTAGCTTTAGGAAGACTGAAAAATATTGAGAAGGATTTCTAGCTCAAAAAAAGGCAAACCCTATGGTAATGTAAAACCTAAAAATTATAGGGCTATATATGAAGAAAAATTTTACGATATTCTTTTACAGTTAAGATACCCTCTAATGACTATCATTTTCTTTACAACATTAGGTGTTTTAATGTTAATGATAATAAATCAAAAGACAGATGGGAAAAGTGTTTTAAATTATCTTTTTCATACAATAATAACATTTTCTACAGTGGGATACACCGAAGGATACGATACAGAGCGTTTAATGTTAAATAGGTTTTTTACATCAATATTTATAATTATTACCTTACCTTTAGTTTATATGTATGGATTAGTAAGTGTAGTCAATATATTTATGAATAGTAATATTCAAGAAATATACAGATATTGGAGGATGTATAAAAATATGGAAAAACTGAAAGGTCAT
Organism: Persephonella sp.; assembly: GCA_003978565.1. Classification (GTDB taxonomy): domain Bacteria; phylum Aquificota; class Aquificia; order Aquificales; family Hydrogenothermaceae; genus QNZC01. The sequence goes on from QNZC01000067.1 coordinate 3,350, forward strand.
TATATAGTCTGTAATTTTAATGGAATAACTAAAGAGTTAATAAAAGTATTGAAAAAGAGAAAGATTAAATTTGTTCTAATTGAACCAGATAGAAGTAAAGAGGAAGAAATTAAGGAATTTGGTGTTGAGTTTTATGTGATAGATGAACCTTACAAGAGGGATGTTTTACTAGGTGTAGGTATAGAAAAGGCTAGGGGATTAATTACTGCATTTGAGGAAAATACTCAAGACATAGCCGTTATAGTTACTGCAAGACTTATACGACCAGATAGGGAAGGGTTTTATATTGTCTCAACGGCAACAAATGAAGAAAGTGCTGAAAAAATGAAACTTTTAGGTTCAAATGAGGTGATAGTTCCAAATATAGCTATAGGAAGAAGGATTGCATCATTTATATTCCATAGGTCAACACCTATACTAGACCGCTTTTTAGAAAGAATTGCCTATGGAGAAAGAACAGATATAGATTTAATAGAAGTCTATATTGATGATAAAAATGAGTTAATAGATAAAAAATTAAAGGACATAAAACTTCCTCAGGAAACTGGAACTACAGTTGTTGCTATAATAAAAGAAAACGGAAAGATGAAAATTTCACCTTCAGGTGATACAGTTATAGATAGGGGTGACCATCTAATATTATTGGGACATCCTAAAGCCTTAAGAAGAGCTGAAGAATTTATAAAAAAATATCATATAGAAACGGAAGCTATCTCTTAACAGGAGAGCTAAAAATGATAAAATGGGGTAAAGTTTGGTCGGATTTCTTTATATTCCTAGCATTGACAAGTAATGTAGGATTTATCTTTAGTGGAGACCCATATCAACTTATAATAGCTTTAGGGGTGAATTTAATAGCTACAGTTTTAAAATTTGGAGCAAAAAAAATTCTTGCCGCAGAGCTATTGGCAACTGCATTAGTTGCAGATTTACATCTAATTCCGGCTACAATTTTATACTTTACACATACTCATGTTGACCTTGCGATAGGTTTAGCAATAGGAGCTGTGATAGCTAACGTTATATCTATAATTATGCTTATTATAGAAATTATATTTGAGTATTCAAAAGAGGAAGATTATTAAAAGATATATTAGTATAATTAAATATAAAGAATATCGTAAAGGAGTTTAAAATGTTTAGATTTATTCTATCTTTTTTAGCTGGATTTGGAATTGTTTATTATTTATTAAAAAGAGGTAATGAAAAAACAAATAATAAAAATAATAACAACAGTCCTTCGTTAAAGTTTCCTCCTGAACCACAGGAGTTTGAAACTTCAGAAAAGTTTATGAATATATTAAGGGAATTTAATAAGGTAAAAAAAGATATTTAGTTTTGCATATTTGCAAAATGACCAAAAAATTTTTTGCAATAACAAAAAATCTGTATTGTGCTTTGAAAAATTGTTTTAAAGGGTCATTGACATATTGCTTAATTAATATTAAAGTTTGCTTAAAAAGATATTATAATCTTTTAATTAATGGTATAAATTTTGCTTGAAAACTGCTGTAAATAGTGGGTTTTATAGAATATTGCAAAAAAAATAAATAGTTTTATGTTTAATAAATAAGAAAACTAAAAAATGGGAGGTTTTAAAAATGAAGAAAGTATTAGGTTTAGCAACAGCTGGGCTGTTAGCTATTTCAACAGCTCAAGCAGGAACTATAACTGTTGCAAACTCTGACTTAACACTATACGGAGCAGTATCTGCAGGATTTGAAACACAGGATAATGATTTAGTTGACGACAAGTATCCAACTAGGACAGGAGTTCAAGCTCCTTCATCAGACACATTTAGGCTTTACAATGTGATTATTGGTCTTAAAAAGGAGGCTAACCCAAATAGTCCTATCGGTTTCAATGTTGCATTTGGACAATTTGAAGTTCCAACTGTTTTAGCTTCAACAGAGGTGGTAAACGATGCAGATTTTAATAATGATGGAAATGCTGATAATCTAGTTCAATTAGGAAAAACTAACGATGGTTTCAAACCTTGGTTAGCGACTGTAGATATAGTTCCAATAGATGGATTAAAGCTATCCGGTGGTATCTTATGGAGTAAATATGGTGAAAGACCTGTAACATTTTTAAATCCACACATATCTAGAGGTTTAATGTTTGTTTATTTCAACCCGGTTGTTTACACAGGTGCAAGGGTTGAATATTCTTTAAACTTACCGGGTTTAGGTGATGTTGGAATTTACGCTGGATATAACCAAGCTAATGGGTTGTTCCAAGGAAATGATCCTCTAAATCTGCGTGAAGGTTATTACGCTAATGGAACACGTAAGCCTAATGCTGATGATCCTTCTGACGCATACGAACTAGGTATAACTGGAAGCTTAAATCTTGGAGCTAAAATTAAGTATGGCTTACACTATTATGATGAAGCAGGTGGAAGAAATATATGGACATTATGTCTAAATTCTGATTTTGGTTTAGTTAAAGGTGGTTTCCAAGATAGAATAAAAGATGATAGAGCAAATAATGTATATGATGACAGCTTCTGGGGTATAGGAATAAACTTTAATATAAGCTTATTAGATGCAGCCATAGCTAATGTTGAAATCCCAATGAGACTTGAGTATGTCAAGTTAGACCATGATGGAACTGATAATGACACAGACAACGATAAAATCTGGTCATTTACTATAACTCCAACTTGGAAGCCAACTAAAAACACATTCTTAAGAGCTGAATACACTTATACAAAAGCTGATAGTAAAACCTTTTATGATGTAGACCCAGCTAGTAATGCAACAGATGACACTAGAAACACTTACGCTATAGAAGCTGGTTTCTTATTCTAAATTCAACATTGGGGCTTTTGCCCCATCCTTTAAATTCTTTGAGTAAATGTTATTTCAGTATATAACCGATTATAAGCAAGCTTTAAATG
>QNZC01000082.1 GCA_003978565.1 Persephonella sp.
TAAGCTCCAACCTCTTCTCTAGCTATTTTAGACATAGGAACTGCATAAACGTAAACTCCATTTTTTTCTAACTCTTCAACTTCAGCTTGGAAATCTCCACCTTCAGGACCATCCCATATTAAAACTGTCCCCGGTTTCAACAAAGGCTTGTTTATTTCATAAGCCTCACCGTTAAACGCGACTAATATATTAAATCCATCACCTTGGGATAATATTTTCTCATCAGACATTCTAACTTGAGATAAAGCATATCCTCCTTTAATCTCTGCAGGGAAAGATTTAAAAGTAACAACTTCATAACCTAAGTTAGAAGCAGCTCTCATTGTAAAATCACCGGCAGAGATTACACCCTCTCCACCTTCACCTGCATACTTAATAGTTAAGTCAAAAGCCATATCTGTATCCTCCTTAAAATATTTTCAGTTATACTTCTTAATTAGCTATAAAAATATAACATTGTTTGATTTTTTAAATCAAGGAAATAAAATCAATAGATATTAATAATTGGAAAATAGTTAGATGGAAGAAATAAGCTCTATGTGTAGAGTTAAAAAGAAGTTTTTAAAAGAAGAAAGTAGCAAAGTTAAAAGTCATAACGGTATTTATATTTTCTAAAATTGAAAAACAGGTTTAAATTATCAATTTTTATTTATTTTTATATCTTCAACAATAAACTCAACTGTAGTTCTTCCCTTCCAAGAGGATATTTTAGGTGTGTAAACTATATCTACATTCATTCCAACAGACAGATATTTAAAGTAGTTTATAGCTCCCCACCATAAAGCTGGATAGACATTACCCTTAACATCCTTAAACCAGAATTTTAAATGCTGATTTTCATGTCCGACGGTCATAAAATCATCTATCCTTAAATTTCTAGCGATAAATTTCGGATATGGATTTCCCTCTCCAAAAGGTTCTAAAATCTTAAGCTCATTGATGGCATTCTTTGTCCAATAACCTAAAGGCACTTCCATATCAATTTCAACATAGGAAATTCTATCTTCATCTTTTAGATTTTTTATATACTCATCTAGTCTCTCAGTAAAAGTAGGAATATTTTTAACTGGGATTGTAAAACCAGCGGCTAAAGCGTGTCCTCCAAATTTTTCAAATAACTCTGCATTACTCTCTATAAATTTGTAAATATTTATATTTCCTGTGCTTCTGGCTGAACCTACAGCCTTACCATTATTTACAGATAAAACTACAGATGGAACTTTATATTTTTGAGCCAATCTTCCTGCCACTATGCCGACTATTCCCGGATGCCATTTTTCATCTGAAACAACTATACTTGTATTAATGGTAAGCCCTTTTGATATTTGTATCTGTGCCTCTTTGTAAATTAATTCTGTTAACTTTTGTCGTTTCTTGTTTAATATTTCTAATTCCCTTGATATAGTTTCTCCAACCTTTTTGTCTTTAGTAGTCAATAACTTAACGGCTTTCTTTGCGTCATCCAGTCTCCCAGCAGCATTTAATCTAGGGGCAATTATAAAACTTAAATCAAATGTTGAAGCCTCTTTAATATCCAAACTGTCGAGTAAGGATTTTATACCTATTCTTTTCTTTTGATTTAACTCCTCTATTCCCTTCTTTACTAAAATTCTATTTATTATTGACAATGGAACAACATCGGCAACCGTCCCTATAGAAACAATATCTAGGTATGGTTTTAACTTAATGTCTAGGTTTAATAACTTTCTTAACATAATGATGATATAAAAAACTATTCCAACAGATGCTAAATGTTTAAAACTATCGTCTATATCTTTATGTAATTTTGGATTTAATATAAAAACATTATCTAATTTCCAGTCTGGTTTCTTAGGCTCATGATGGTCAAAGATAAAAACTTTTAAACCTGACTTTTGGGCAAAAATTAGTTCCTCAAATGCATTTGTCCCACTATCAACAACAATTAAAACATCTGCTATTTCTGATATTCTCTTTATAGCCTTCTTGTTTAAACCATACCCTTCACTAAATCTAGATGGTATATAGTATTTAACATTAACATTTATGTCTCTTAAAAAATTAATTAAAAGCGAAGTGCTCGTAATACCATCTGCATCATAATCTCCATATACTACAATTTTTTTATCTTTCTTTATAACTTTGGCAAGTTCATAAGAGATTTTATCTAAATCCGCAAATAAACTAGGCTCAAGTAATTTTTTAAATTTTGGATATATAATCTCTTCATCTAAATTTTCACTAAAAATTTCTTTCCTGTTATATATAAGTTGTCCTAAAACTCTACCAAACTTTTTTAAAATATAATCAGGTGCTTTATTCTTCTCTGATATTATAAGCCACCTGTATCCTGCTAAACCTATTTCCATTTTATTTTAATCCTTTCTGTTATTTTTTTTATTTAATTTAAATATTTTGTAAAGATAACATAATGAAATAATAAGTATACATAATTCTACAAAATATACTTTATAAAAGATATATATTAGAAAAAAATACTTGAATTTTCTATAAAAGATGTATAAAATTTTTAGCAAGGAGGTATAATTAGGATTAGAAGTTCTAATCCAAAAAGAAAAAAAGAAAAGCCTCCGAAAAGAAGAACCGTCCTTAGAATGCTCGAAAGGGCATATCTAAGCGACGCTAAATATTATGCCTGTAATAGTCGGGCTAGAGAGGTAATCTTAAGCAATAAATATTTTATAGGCTACTATGAGCCACTTAAGATTACCTCCAAAGAGAAATCATAGAGCTTTTCTATGTTTTTCTATGGTTTCTCAGACTATTATAACTTGAGTTTATAAATAAAATAAAGTTTCCTTTGAAATAATTTTACAAATTATTAATTCTTTTACAAAAAAAGAAGAAAGGAAAGAAATTAATTCTATTTTGTATTCTGTTTTTTATTCGGTATTTCCATACTAAATACTATAGATAGCCATATAATTGTTAAAATTCCCAAAGCGTAGAAAACCTTATCGTAGCTGAATTGCATTAAATAACCTGCTAAAGCTCCACCGAAGAAAGCTCCTAAAAACTGTGATGTATTGAAAACTCCTGAAGCTGTTCCTTTTACTTGAGGTTTTGCATATTTACTCATTAATGAAGGCATTATCGGTTCTAATACCATAAAACCTGTGAAGTAAACAATTATTGATATGATAGCAGGTATTAAATTATTCTCAAACTTAATGAACAGACCGAAGGATATTAAAAGAATAAGTATTCCCAATATTTTTATCTCTTTTATCAATCCTTTTTTTTCAGCTAATATTGTTGTTGGAACCATAATAACAAGTCCAACTAAAAACATTATTAGATAAACTTTCCATAAATCTGCTTCAGGTATGAATTTTTTTAATATTAAAGGTGCAGTTGTAAATACTGCAGTAAGTCCCATATGTAAAACAAACATACCAAAATCCATTTTTAAAAGGTTCTTATCCCTTAAAACCTCTCCCAGATATGAGCCTGTAAATTCTGCATCGTCATGGTGAACGGAAACACTAGGTCTAGGTAATCCCCAAATTATGTATGGAATTGATATTAAGGCTAATAAACCTGTAAAAATAAACACTCCTGCTAATCCAAAGTGTGAAGCTAACCATGGACCTAATACCATACCAAAGGCAAAAGCCATACCTATAGAAGCTCCAATTGTAGCCATAGCCCTTGTTCTTATCTCTTCTCTTGTTAAGTCTGCTATTAATGCTATAACTACAGATGAAACTGCTCCTGCTCCCTGTAAAAATCTTCCAAGTATTAGCATATATATATCATGTTGATATGAGGCGTAGGCAGACAGGAAACTACCTAAAATGAATATTACAGTTGAAAAGATAATTATTGGTATTCTTCCTATTTTATCTGAAAGTAAACCGTAGGGTATCTGAAGAAAAGCCTGTGTAAGACCATAAGCACCTATTGCTATCCCAACTAAGAATGAGGTTGTTCCCGGAAATTTGTGGGCATATATACTCAAAACTGGTAAAACTAAAAACAGACCAAGCATTCTGAGTGAGAAAACTCCTGCTAGTCCAAGTGTGGCTTTTTTCTCTTCAGGAGTAAAATCCTTATCTATCAACTCTAGCCTCCTTTATATTAATGTTATAAAAAAATTTTAATACTAAACAATAAAATTTATATGAGCTTGTTTATTGATATAAGTTTAAACCAAATTAGTTAGTGGATACAAACCTATCTATTCTGTCTGCAATTTTATCTAATGCTCCCTTTTCACCTAATTTAGATTTAATATTCAGTAATTCATTTTTTATCTTCAGATAGCTATCTCTATCTAATAAGGTATTTATTGAATAGTTGGCTAACTTTACAGGTTCACACTCATTTTGTAAAAACTCTTTTATAATTTCTCTTTCTGCTATTAGATTTGGTAATCCCAGATAATCAACAGACACCAATAATTTCCCAATAAAATATGTAAAGGGAGAAACTTTATAAATAAGAGCAAATGGATTGCCCACTATACCAGCTTCAAGGGTTGCCGTCCCAGAGGTAATTAAAGAAAATTTAGATTTGTCCATAACTTCATATGAAGGATATTTAAAAGTTTTTTCTGTAATAATTCTTAAATTAACATTTCTGAAATTTTGGGAATATTTAACTACCAAACTTTCAATGTTTGGAGTTGTAGGGATAACGAAGTATATATTGGGAAATACTTTTTGAATAAAGGTTGCTGTTTTCAATAGAATAGGCAAATGTATTTTCACTTCACTTTCCCTACTACCGGGAAGTAATCCAAAAATATCTACATTAAGGGGAATATTTAACTTTTTTCTAAAGCTTAAATCGGTTTCCTCTGTTTTTATAATATCTAAAAGTGGATGTCCAAAAAACTCTACTTGGAAATCTTTAGATATATAAGGCTCATATATTTTTTTTTCAAAAGGAAGAATAGTTATTAACAAATCTGTATATTTAACAATATCCTTTATTCTACTTTTCCCCCAAGCCCATACCTGAGGGGCTATAAAATAAACGGTTTTTAAACCAAGTTTTTTAGCTTCTTTAATAAGTTTTAAATTATAGCCGGGAAAATCTATAACGATTACAGTATCAATACCTGTTTTTAATGTTTTAACAGAGTTTTTAAATGTTCTTTTTATATTAAAATACTTAGGAATAGCTTCTGATAAACCTACAACGGATATATTTTTTATATTTTCTATAGATTTAACTCCAGCTTTTTCCATCTTATGTCCAGTAATACCTATCCACTCAAACTGTGGAAGCCTCTTTACTAATTCAGCTCCATAATTATCCCCTGATACTTCACCAACACTTATAAAGACTTTTTTCTTCCCCAAATATTGAGTGCCTCTTTATCTTATTTTGAATGTTGATATTGCTATAATTGATAAAATTATAGTTATTATCCATGCTCTTACAACTATCTTCGGTTCAGGAACACCTAACAACTCAAAATGATGATGTAGAGGAGCCATTTTAAAAAGTCTTTTTCCACCTGTAATTTTAAAGTAAACCACCTGTAAGATTACAGAAAGTGTCTCAATAACAAATATGCCTCCTACTACAGCCAATAAAATCTCCTGCTTTGTTATAACAGCTATTGCCCCTAAAGTTGCTCCCATAGAAAGTGAACCTGTATCTCCCATAAATGTTTCTGCAGGGAAGGAGTTAAACCATAGAAAACCTAATCCTGCACCTAACATAGCCATCAAGAAAACAGAAATCTCCCCAACTCCATTTATATATGGTATAAATAAGTATTTCGCAAG
>QNZC01000083.1 GCA_003978565.1 Persephonella sp.
GGAGTAATGGAGGAGAATGACCCTAACTGTAGAGGATTATCTAGACATCATATATTTAAATCTGTTGATAAATCTCTAAAAAGATTAAACAGAGATTATATAGATTTGTATCAGGTTCATTGGTGGGATAATCAAACACCAATAGAGGAAACATTAGAGGCTTTAAATGATTTAGTTAGAATGGGAAAGGTTAGATATATAGGAATATCTGATTTTTCAGCTTGGCAGATAACTAAATCTGTAATGATACAGGAATGTAAAAACTGGTCTAGATTTGTATCAGCACAGATGTATTACTCACTTTTAGGAAGAGATATAGAGCTCGAAGTTGTTCCTGCCTGTGAGGATTTAGGGTTAGGTATTTTAGCTTGGAGCCCTTTAGCAGGTGGATTTTTAACAGGTAAGTATAAGAGAAAATCTGACTTTCCAGAGGATAGTAGATACAGAAGAATGGAAAGACATTTCTTAAAATTTGATTTTGATTTTGCCTTTAAAGTTGTTGGGGAGTTGGAAAAGTTAGCTAAAAAGTATAACACTACACCTTCACAGGTAGCTTTAAACTGGTTAAGAGCTAAAAATTTTGTTAGTTCAATAATTGTTGGAGTTAGAAATATTAAACATTTAGAGGACAATTTAAACTCTGTTAACTGGACTTTAGAGAAGGAAGATGTTGAGTATTTAGATAAATTAACGGAGCCTAACAGACCTTATCCACAGTGGTTTTTAGATATGTTTGCAAACCTTTAAAGTTTTTAATGAAGCTTATTTAATTTATAATAAAAAGCAAAATCTGTTTATACATTAATTAGGAGGTTTTTAATGGCTATAAGAGTAGCTATAAATGGTTTTGGAAGAATAGGAAGAAACTTTTTTAGAGCTTGCTATGGAAATGAGAATATTGAAATAGTTGGAATTAATGATTTAACAGATGCCTACACATTGGCACACCTATTAAAGTATGACAGTGTTCACGGTAGATTTAAGGGAGATGTGAAGGCGAAGGAAGATGCAATAGAAGTTGATGGGAAGGAGATAAAGATACCTTCTATCAAAGACCCTGAGCAACTACCTTGGAAAGACTTAGATGTTGATATAGTTATAGAGGCAACAGGAATTTTTAGAGACAGAGAAGGAGCTGGAAAACATCTAAAGGCAGGAGCTAAAAAAGTAATAATTTCAGCTCCCGGTAAATCTCCAGATATTACAATTGTTTTAGGAGTTAACGAAGAGAAGTATAATCCAAAAGAACACCACATAATCTCAAATGCATCTTGCACAACAAACTGTTTAGCTCCTGTTGTTAAAGTTTTAAATGAGGAGTTTGGAGTTGAAAAGGGTTATATGATAACAGTTCACGCTTACACAAATGACCAGAGAATTTTAGATTTACCTCATAAAGATTTAAGAAGAGCTAGAGCGGCAGCTGTTAATATAATTCCAACAACAACTGGAGCAGCAAAGGCAGTTGGAGAAGTTTTACCTGAAATGAAAGGAAAACTTGACGGTTCAGCTAGAAGAGTTCCTGTAGCTGATGGTTCTCTAGTAGATTTAACTGTTATTTTAAATAAAGAAACTACTGCAGAAGAAATAAATCAAAAGATGAAGGAAGCATCAGAAGGAAAACTAAAGGGAATTTTAGAATACACAGAAGACCCTATAGTTTCTCAGGATATAGTAGGAAATCCTCACTCATCTATTTTTGATGGTCTATCAACTAAAGTTATAGGCGGAAATTTAGCTCATATTGTATCTTGGTATGACAACGAGTGGGGCTATTCAAACAGATTAAAAGATTTAGTTTTATATATTGCAGAAAAGGGGCTTTAATGTCCCTATTTTTTTATTTTTGGTGAGATGATGAAGGAGTGTTTAAAGAGTATGAAATGTAGAATTTGTGGATATGTTTATGACCCATCTATTGGAGATAAAAGGTATTTTATAAAACCTAACACTCCATTTGAGCTTTTACCTGATAATTGGAGATGTCCTGTTTGTAAATATCCAAAGTCTGCCTTTTATACAGTAAAAAAGTATGTAGAAGAGAAAAGTGTAAGCTAAATCTCTTTAAGGAACTTAATTAAGATACTATTAAACTCTCTATAGTTTTCAAAAGGTGGCAAGTGGGCTGAATTTGGAATAGTTATAAATTTAGCATTTGGTATTCCATCAGCAATTTTTTTAACTATGCTTGGAGGGGTGATTTTTTTATCATCTTCTCCTGCTACAACCAATGTGGGAACATCTATTGTCTTTAATATATCCATACTATCTTTTCTTCCAGCTAAAGCCTTTAAAGCCTTTATAATTCCCTCTTCAGTTGCTTCACTCATAATACACTCTAAAAGTTTCATTTTTTCTTTATCTTCCTTTGTTTTTGGAGAAACTTGAGCATCAAGCATAAACTCAATTAAAAAATCTTTTCCCTCCTTCTTTATCCTTTCTATAGTTGCATATCTACCTTTTTTACCTTCCTCTGTATCAGCTTCAGCTCTTGTAGAAACAAAAACCAATCCCTTTATTAGCTCCCTATATCTTCTCCATAAATCAAACATTATATAGCCTCCCATACTATCGCCAACAGGTATAACCTTCTTAACTCCCAAGTTTGTTAATTCTGACACTATTGCATCAGTTAAAGTTTCAATACTGTAATCTGTAGGAAAGTTATCTCTGCTTCCAAAACCAAAATAATCTACGGCTATATAGGGGATATTATTTTCCTCTAGAGCTTTAAACTGGAACTGATACATTTTACTATTTAAAGGAAATGCATGGAGAAATAAAACAGCAGTAGGAATACTTACTTTCAATTTAATAAACCTCCAAAATTTTGTTATAGATTAAATTCTAACAATATATATAAAAAAAGTTTTAATTTGTTGAAAATACTTTTCGGTAAAAATCTAATTTCTAGTTAAAATCTCTAGGTGCTATAATACTATGTAGATAATAAATTTTTATTTGAGGGAAAAATTTTGTTAGCAGACTTTTTACTAAAATACTGGAAATTTATATTAGCAATAGGAATTGTTTTAGCTATAGGTGGATTAATTATCCCAAATCAGATATTAGGAAGAATTGTTGAGTTTACAGGTTTTGCATTGATAGCAATTAATGCTTACGTGTTAGGTTATAAAATGGCAACAGATGAGGCTACAAAGTATATAAAAGATGAGTTAGAGAAGTTAGCTAAAAAGGATATAAGATATAAACTTGCAACTGAGAGAATGTTAAAGAATATAAAAGGTAGAATAAAATAGTTTAGGTGATTGTTATGTCTGAATTGGCTAAAAATAATAATTCTGTAAAAGTTAAACAGTTGAAGGAATATCTAAAGGATTATCACAATAAAGTTATAGCGGAGATATATCTTGAAGTTTTAGAAAATTTTGAAGATGAGGAGCTTGTTCCTGACTTGATTTTGGAAAATCTTTCCCTGTCTCCTGAGGACTTTAAAGATATGTAAAAAGTTATAAATATTCTGATAATCAAAATCATTTAAAAAATTTTTTTGTTTGAATATTATAAAAATTTAGAGTAAGTTATAATTTAAAACTTTAAAACTTCATATAAGTTTAAAACATTAAAAAATTTTGTAGGGATTAGTCTGTTTATTTACAGTAAAAAAAATTAAGGGGTTTAGCCATGTCAAAAGATTTCGTTCATTTACATTTACACAGTCATTTTTCACTTTTAGACGGAGCTATAAAAATACCTGATTTAGCACAAAAAGCTAAAGAGTATGGTTATAAGGCTGTAGCTTTAACAGACCATGGAAATATATTTGGAGCTATAGAGTTTTATCAAGAGATGAAAAAAGTTGGTGTCAAGCCAATAATTGGAATAGAAGCATACTTTACAAATAACAGATTTGAAAAGAAAGGGGAAGGTTCAGACAGTATTCTAGCAGATAAAAACTATCATCTTATACTGCATGCAAAGGACAAAAAAGGTTTTCAAAACCTAATGAAACTATCATCTTTGGCTTATACAGAGGGATTTTACTACAAACCTAGAATAGATTGGGAGCTACTAGAGAAATATCACGAGGGGCTTATATGTCAAACTGCCTGTTTAAAAGGTTTTATTCCACATCTTTTAGCTAAAGGACAGTTTGATGAAGCTTACCAGTATGGAAAGAGGTTAAAAGACATTTTTGGAGAGGATTTATATTTTGAAATACAGATTAACGGTTTAGAGGAACAGGAAGAGGCTAACAGAGGAATTATAGAATTAGCTAAAAAGTTAGGTGTTAAAGTTGTTGCTACAAATGATAGCCATTATCTAAATCCAGAAGATAGAGATGCTCACGATGTTATCAAAGCCCTTCAGATGAAACTTACTTTAAAGGAACTAAAAGAGAAGGGAAAAGCATTTAAAGTTGGTGGTCTTCATTTTACTAGACCAGAGGAAATGTATGAAAAGTTTAAAGGTTATGAAGAAGCTTTAAAAAACACTATGGAAATAGCAGAAAAATGTAATGTGGAAATAGAAACTGCAGATACTAGAGGTTATCTGTTCCCCAAATATCAAATTCCCGGTCTAGATAGAGAGACTACAGAGGAGGAAAAAGTTGAGTATTTTGAGAAGTTAGCTAGGGAAGGTCTTGAAAAGAGATTGGAAAGTATGAAAACTCTCTCTCCTGCTAAATATAAAGAGTATAAAGAAAGATTAGAGTATGAGATAAATGTTATAAAACAGATGGGTTTCCCTGAATACTTCTTAATAGTTCAAGACTTTATCAACTTTGCTAAAAAGAATGGGATACCAACTGGACCAGGGCGTGGTTGTATTTATCCAGATGGAAAAGTTTATTTGGCAGATGGAAGAACAAAAAAAATAAAAGATATTAAAATCGGTGAATTTGTTATAACTCACAGAGGGGATATACTACCTGTAATAAATAAATATGTGTATGAAATAGATGAAGAAGTAGTAGAAATAAAAGTTGGCTCGGAAAGTTTAACTTTAACTACAGACCACAAAGTTTTAGTTCAAAAATCTGAAAATTGCACTGTAAACTCTGAAAAATTTCGTTCTGTAATCTGTAAACCTAGTTGTAATCGTTATTGTGCTACAAAACCTTATTTAAAATATAAATTAGAATGGATTGAAGCAGGAAATTTAAAAGCTGGTGATTTTGTCGTATTTCCCAGAGTAAAATCAAAAAATAAGGAAATTATTTTTGATATATTAGATTTTATAGATAAGAAAAAGTATCTTAAATACGACGAAAAATATGTTTGGTATGAA
>QNZC01000075.1 GCA_003978565.1 Persephonella sp.
AGAATTTGCTATAAAGAAAAATTGTAAATGGCAGGATGGGTATCCTATGTTGATATATCAAGGAGCAAAATCCTTTGAGATATGGACAGGTAAAAAAGCCCCTATAAATGAAATGAAAAAAGCATTGGGATTAGTTTCATAATTCAAATTGAACTATTAAGCAGTATTTATTTTCATTAGTAAAATTATCCTAAAAAGATTTAAAAATTTGACATATACTATGATTTATGTTATATTTCAACCAAGTTTGATGGGGGGGGGAGAATATAAATCTATATTTCTCTTATGTCTCCTATCAAACTTCTAACCCTATATTTGTAAATTATATTATTTTCATCAAATATAGGAGGGGTTAAAATGAGAAGAGAAAAGAAAAGAAAAGCCTCTATTTATTTTACCTGATTTCTGCCTTTTTGTATAGTAGCACACCCACATTCTCCCAAGAAGTCATAAGTTCTCCAAAAGAATCATCATCTGAAGAAGCTATTCAAGCGGTTAACTCTAAAAGTTTTTTTAGTTCATTTTACAAAAATAAACCTATAGAGTTCGGGTTGGAGTATCAATATTGGATACCTGAAGATATGGTAAAAGCTTCATTAGAAAATACTGGTCTATTTGTTCTAAATTTGAAAGTTTTTGATATATTTACTTTTAGAACGACTTTAAACTCTCTTACCGAAAGTCCAACCTCTAGGGGGAAGTTATAAAACAGGATAGTTCGTCAAAAAAAAGTTATGCATCTATATTGGCGTCAGTTCCCATTATTCCGACTAGTAAACTGTTTGGTATAGGTTTTGATGTAGAAGCTTACGGTCAAGCTGAAAGATTTACATCTACTTTAAATCCGAAAGAAACACTATATTATCATGATTTTGAAGGAAGAACATATACTCTTCAACCGGGAGAAAAAAGAAGGTTCGAAACTAATTTCATAGAGTTTGGGATTGGATTATCAAAAGTAAAAACAGATGGAAGTTTATTTAATAAAACTTTTTTAGGTATCTACTATCAAGAGTATCAAAAACCTTATACACCACAGGTAAAAGATTTTGAAGCATTTCCAAACCATATATTTTTCACGAAATTTAAATCCTATGGTGTTCGTTTCTTAATGGAATTTAAAAATAGACCTGACCAAGAAGGTTTATTTGGGAAAATAGAAGCTAAACTAGGAAAAGGAAAAATGGAATTGTCTAAAGGTTTTACTATGTCTCAATTATTAGGAGAAGATAAAGATATATGGTTTTTAGGAGGGGAATTTATAGGAGGTTATAAAAAGTTTATAAGTAGTAAGTTGTTTATAAGAGCATTTGCAGGAGCAGAAATGAGGAGTTTTATAGTAGGTTATAAAGATCCAGATGGAACCACACAT
The DNA here is from genome assembly GCA_003978565.1 of Persephonella sp. Taxonomy (GTDB): domain Bacteria; phylum Aquificota; class Aquificia; order Aquificales; family Hydrogenothermaceae; genus QNZC01. Next base: position 1,373 of record QNZC01000075.1, read on the forward strand.
GTGAATTCTGACAATGAGGCAAATAATGATTTCATACTAAAAGGAGGTATTTTCCTTGGTTATCTGTTCTGAATAACCTTATGACAGATGGAGGTAATAGAAATGAATATACTAAAACAATTATCATTACTTCTATTCTTTATTATTTTCATACCTTCTATTCTTTCTTCTTGTTGGTTTTTAGAAGCCACAACAGAGAAAAATGAAACATATGTAGCCAGATTAATTCTTGATATTCCAAAGGATTACACTAAAAAGGATGTAATAGATGGAGTTGTAGGTTCTATAGCTAATAGATGTGATAGTATCAGCAAAGATAAAAGATTTTTTCCAGAAACATTACCAGAAAAACCAGAAAAACCAATAATGGTAAATGTAGGCTTTGGATACACCTTTCCTACATGTGGTAATGCTTGGGTAGAGATAGGAGGTGAAGATACAGGAATACACAATTTTCTGGGTGTAGATGGCTCTGGTCAGTATAGAGCATGTATTTATCCATATAAAGATGGGTATAGAGTATATGTATATGCTAACTATGAAATTTCATCAGATGCTGTAGGTAGCTTACTCCGTGATTTTACATCAAAAGTTAAAGATAAAATAGATTCTGGTATGAATAAAGCATTTGGTGGACTTACTTATGTATGTCAAGATGAGTTATTCAACTGTTGGTTTGATATTGTTTTGGTTAACTTAAAAGAAAAATTCCCAAAATCTAAAATTATCTCTATAGATTATCCGCAAGAGAGAAGAAAAGGAGGAAGCTTAAGTATAGATAAATATATGAAAGAGGGAAATACCAAAGAAAGCAAAAAAGACAATACAGATACAGGGGCATAAATAAAAAAAGCTTTTATTGGAGAAAAAAATGAGAATTATGAAATATTTTATATTATTTTTTCCTATTGCTTTTTTCTTAACATCTTGTCATTCTTTAAAAGAAACTTTAAAGGGACAACATAAAAATTACAGAGCCAAACTTGTATTAGATATACCTAAAGAATACAAAAAAGATTATGTTGCAGTTGAAGTAGAAAAAAACTTTAGAATTAAATGTGGCGGTGATGTGATAAAAAAAGAAAATAAATTCCCAGAAAAATTACCAGAAACAACAGAGAATCCAAGTTGGATAAATACAGGCATGAATAATATGATTGCACTTTGTCATAACTCTTGGATAGAAATAAGTTGTGATGAAAGTTTAAATATGTCATTATTTGGTATATATCGTAGTGGTATCTATAAGGCTTGCATCTATCCATATAATAATGGATATAAAGTCTTTGTTTTTGCAAAATATGAACTAAAATCTAACGTAATAGGAAACATTCTTTTATTTGATAATCCAATAAAAAGAAAGAGAGAAGAAGAAACAATTGCATATTTTAAAAAAGCACTTGGTAAATACGCGTATATATGTGATGATAGAATTTTCAATTGTTGGTTTGATATAGTTTTACTTAATTTAAAAAAATCTTTCCCTCAATCTAAAATTCTTTATATAAGATATCCCCAAAAGAGAAAGGAAGGAGGAAGTTTAAGCATAGATAAGTATAAAAACTAAATTTAAATATTTATTTTTTTTGTTTATGGAATAGATTAAAATATGTAAATCTGCAAAAAAATCTTAAGGAGTTTTGAAGATGATAAGAAAATTTAATAGTAAGATTATAATAATATTGTTATTTTTGTTAATTTTTGTAAACATTAACAGTTGTTCGCAACTATATGATAATACACAGGAAGTTTCTTTAGATGATGCTGGGGAATTTTTAGACTATCAGTATGGAACAGTTTTAGATGTTAGTTATGTAAGAATTAAAGATACCGGTGCTGGGGCACTTGTAGGTGGTGCTTTAGGGGCAGTTTTAGCTAGTTTTATAGGAGAAGGTAAAGCTAATACGTTAGCTCAGATGCTAGGTGGTTTGTTTGGTGCCTATCTAGGTTATAAAGCAGATACCGCAAACGCTCAACAGTTAATATTAGAACTTGACGATGGTAGAAGAGCGGCTATGGTAGTTAGGGGAACTGAATTTGCTCCCGGTGATAAAGTAAGAGTTATATACAGAGGTGGAAGAATAGTTAGGGTAGAGAGAGTTTCAAGAAGATAAATCTTTTCTTAAGATAATCTCAAATAAAGCACCATCTTTAACAGGAATAGCTTTTATCTTTCCCCTGTGTTTTTCTATTATTTCTTTTACTATAGTCAATCCCAAACCACTACCTTTAGATTTGTTTGTGTAGTATGGCAGAAATATATTTTTAATATCATCTGGATTAATTCCCTTTCCATTATCTTTAAATATTATCTTTATACTATTTCCCTCTAAAATAGCTTTTATCTCCAGATAACCTCTTTTTTCTGTTTCTAAAACACTTTCATAACTGTTTTGAATAAGGTTTATAAAAGCCTGTTTTAAAAGCTCCTTATCACCGTATATATTTAGCTCCGTCGGTATACTAACTTTTATGTCAAAAATATCAGATTTATAACTTTCTGCAATCTCTTTTATAAAATCATTTAAATTTATATTTTCCATATTTAACTCTTTATCTGTTTTAGCTAACTGACCAAACTCCCTTACAAGTTTAGAAAGGTAATCTACTTCTGTTTTTATAACATTAATAGATTTCTTTAATATTTCCTCAAATTTTGGATTTTTATTTTTATACTGTCGTTCTATCCTTTCAGCTGAAAGTTTAATAGGAGTTAAAGGATTTTTTATCTCATGTGCTATCCTTCTAGCCATCTCCTTCCAAGCCATAAATTTTTCAGCTAAAAGAATATCTGTGATGTCATCAAAAACAACTATATAACCTTTAGGAGATATTTTTGTTATTTTTAACATAATCACTTTGCCATTTATATTTATAGTTTGTTCCCTATCTATAAGAGATATATCAATACTCAAACCTTTTAAAAATTCCTCTATATCTTTTCCTTCAAGATTTTTAGGATTTATTTTTAATATCTCAGATGCAGATTTGTTTATCTTCTCTATAATACCAAAACGATTTGAGAATATTACCCCTGTTCTAGCATTATCAAGTATAGCTTCTAAATACTCCTTATTAGCTTTTAACTCTTTATTATTTCTCTCTAACTTTAAGTATAAATTCTTTAACTCTTCTACCATATGGTTAAACTCTTTTATTAAAATACCTATCTCATCAGGTGCTTTTATATTTATCTTTACATTTAGATTTCCTTTAGCTAACTTTTTAGATGCTTCAACAAGTTTCTCTAGGGGGTAAGTGATATTTCGGACTATATATTGACTGAACCATATAGCAGATAGTATAACGAACATAGTTAAGACCAACATCGTTGTTATGTATGTAATCCTTACAGGATTTTTATAGTATCTAAATTTTTTATAGACCTCATTAATCCTTTTAATTTTCAAATATGTATTATTAAAGTTCCTATCAAGTGGATAGTATAGAACTATGTTTTTGTAGGGATACTTTATCATTAGATTATTATCTATTTCTAAAATTTCTGTATTGTTAATATTTTTATCTCTTTTTTCTATACGAACATTGAAAAATCTATTAGCTTCTTCAGGGGAGATTTTTTTATTTATTACAAGCTCTCCAACACCTTTTAAGAAATTTTTCGTATTATTTATATTTTGTTCAGAAATCTCATTTAGGCTTTTTAAAGCTTCTTCAACCCTTCCACTGAACCATAGATTAGTTGCATTTGATATTAGTGTTATAGAGGAAACAGATAAAATCATCGCTGGGATTATAACTAATGCTATCAGAAGAAATGATAACTTTTTTCTTAACTTTCCACTTTCAGATT
>QNZC01000043.1 GCA_003978565.1 Persephonella sp.
GTCTGTGGGATAAAACATGACCCAAAGGGAAAATCTGAAACAGATGTTAAGGGGAAAGATAGCTATCGTATGTATAGTTCTGGAGCGGAGCAGGTCATTTTAGTTTCCCCTAAAAAAATAACCTCATTTGTTAGAAATAATGGGAATGAAGATATTAAAGAAATAATTGATAAGTTTGTGATGGAAGAGATTGATATTGTTATCTTAGAAGGTTTTAAAAATTATAAAGGTTTTGATAAGTTTGAAGTTATACGAAAAGATGAAAACAGAGATTTATTACTTAAAAACAGTGATGAGTTAAAGGGAGTTATCACAGACTACTATGATTATCATTTAAAATTTGATATTAACAATCCTAAAGAGTTTGTAGAATTTTTAATTGAGAATTACATAAAAAGAAAAAAAGAATGAGAAGAGAATTTTTATTCATCTGGTCTTAAGGTTGGGAATAGTATCACTTCCCTTATAGATGAACTGTCAGTTAACATCATAACCAATCTGTCTATTCCTATTCCTTCTCCACCTGTAGGTGGTAAACCATACTCTAGAGCCATTAAGAAATTCTCATCTAATTCCATCGCTTCATCATCACCTTTTGCCTTCTCTTTAAGCTGTTCTAAAAATCTCTCTTTTTGGTCTTCAGGGTCGTTTAACTCTGTGTATGCATTTGCTAGCTCTTGTTTATTGATTATAAGCTCAAATCTCTCAACTAAATCAGGGTCTTCTCTGTGAGTTTTTGCAAGTGGAGAGAGTATTTTAGGAAAATCTATAACAAAAGTTGGCTGAATTAATTCATCCTCTATAAAGTGTTCAAAAAGTTTATCTAATAATTTAAGATGGGTTAACTCGTCAGCTTTTGGAATTCCAACTTCTTTAGCTAACTTTCTAGCCTTCTCCTCATTTAAGAAAAATTCCTTATCTTTCCCTGTCTTTTCTTTTAAAGCATCAAAAAACTTAAGTCTCCTGAAAGGTTTAGAGAAATCTAGTTCCTGTCCCTCCCACACAATTTTTAATGTTCCCCTTGTATCCATTAATATTTTTCTAAATAACTCCTCTGTTAAATCCATTAAATCGTTATAGTCTAAATATGCTCCGTAAAACTCTACCATTGTAAATTCTGGGTTATGGGTTGTATCTATTCCTTCATTTCTGAAGTTTCTTCCTATCTCGTAAACTCTGTTAAAACCACCTACAACAAGCATTTTCAGATAGAGTTCTGGAGCTATTCTTAAAAACATGTCCATATCTAATGCGTTGTGATGGGTAATAAATGGTTTTGCCATAGCTCCAGATGCTATAGTCTGAAGAATTGGAGTTTCAACTTCTATAAATCCCTTACTTTCTAGAAACTCTCTTAAACTTCTTATAGCCTTTGACCTTATTTTAAAAATCTCTCTAGCCTTTGGATTAGCAATTAAATCAATATATCTTCTTCTGTATCTTATCTCTACATCTTTTAAACCGTGCCATTTTTCAGGTAAAGCCCTTAAAGATTTAGTTAATAACTGTGCCTCTTTTACCTCAACTGTTAGCTCCCCTGTCATAGTTCTAAATAGCTCACCTTTAACACCTACAATATCTCCAACATCTAATATTTCCATTAGCTCTTTATACTTCTCCTCTCCTAGATTATCCTTTCTGAAATACACCTGTAATTTAGAATTCGCATCTTGAATATGTCCGAAAGCCGCTTTCCCTTGGTCTCTTAAAGCTATAAGTCTTCCTGCAACTGAAACCTTTTCTCTGTTTGGATTTAAATCAAATTTGGATTTAACTTCATAAACAGGATTTCCCTCTCCATTTTCTATAAATTCATTAGCTATCAAAGTTAACTTTCCGTCTATTCTGTCTAACTTACCTTTAAAAACTCCAACTGTGTTTGGAGATAACTTTCCTTTTTCCTGTGGATATATTACCTGTATCTCTACAGGTTCATTAATATCTGCAAATCTAACTATATATTTATTTTCTCTCTTTGAAACTCTCTTTATTCTTCCCTTTAGAGAGTATTCTTTATCATCAACAGGTAATTCATATTTTTTTCTTAACTCATCTAAATTATGACTTACTTCAAACTTATGAGGATATGGATTAACTCCTTTTTCTTTTAACTTTTTTATAACTTCTTTTCTACTCTCTATAATTCCCTCTGACATCTAATTTAAACTCCCTAACTTTTGGATTTTTGATAAAGATATTTTAACTTAAATATTGGCTGTTATTTCTTAAATTTTTTACCATTTCATCAAATAGAGGAATTACATAGTCTTCTAAATTTTCATAAATAAACTTAGCAGTATCAAAATTGTATATATGAACTATCTCGTTTCTAAATCTAACTACCTTAGGTATGTATTTTCCATACTTTTCCTCTAATTTTGCAACTTTGTAAAACTGTTTAAAACATTCCAACGGAGAATTACAATCAATTCCCTCTTCGCTTAAGAATAGCTTTATTGTTTTCCATAAAACTTCAAATGTGTATTCAAATCTTTTAGCTGAAACTTCATAAAGTATTTCTTCGTCTAATTTCTCTTTTAAAGTTTTAATCTCTTTAAGTTTTTTTAAAGCTCTTTCAGTTTGGTCAAGTTTTTTAAGAAATCTATCCCTATATGCCATATAATAGCCTCCTTTAAAGCAAACTCTAAAAATTCTTTATCTACTCTAGAGAAATCTACTAAATCTATAATTCTTCCTGTGTCAACAAGCAAATTTAAATCATCTTTTAAGGAGAGAAAAGTGTTATCGTCAATAGGTTTTGAATAAAAAAGACCAATATCTATGTCGGAATATGGTGTATCTGCATTGTAAGCTGAGGAACCGAACAAAACTACACATAACTTTTCCTTATCTAACTTACGAAATATTACATCTAAAATTTGGGATTTTACCGTATCTTCTATCATTATTAGTATATGTTCTATAAATTTTATCTCTGTTATATAATCATAAACTAAAAATAAGTTTGATTTTAAGAGGTTTAGAATGTTAGATATAAAACTTATAAGACAAAACCCTGAATTCGTAAAGGAGAGACTTGCCACTAGAGATAAAGCTTACTCAGATATGATAGATGAGCTTTTGGCTGTTGATAATGAAAGGAGAAATATAATAGCTGAAGTTGAAAGTTTAAAAGCAGAAAAAAATAAATTATCAAAGGAAATAGGAAAGTTATTTAAAGAGGGAAAAAGAGAAGAGGCAGAAAAATTAAAGGAGCAAGTTAATGCAAAAAATAAAAAAATTGAAAAATTAGAAAAAGAATTAAAAGAAGTTGAAGATAGATTTAAAGATATTCTATTAAGAATTCCGAATATTCCCCATCCTTCTGTTCCAGTTGGAGAAGATGAAAATGATAATGTGGAGATAAGAAGATGGGGAGAGCCTAGAAAGTTTGATTTTGAGCCTTTACCTCACTGGGAGATAGGAGAAAAGTTAGGAATACTTGATTTTGAAAGGGGAGCTAAACTGGCAGGCTCAAGATTTACAGTGATGTTTAAAGAGGCGGCTAAACTTGAAAGGGCTTTAATTAACTTTATGTTAGACATCCATACAAAAGAGCATGGATACACTGAAGTTTGGACACCTGTTTTAGTAAAACCAGATATTTTAGTTGGGACTGGACAATTACCAAAGTTTGAAGAGGATTTATACAAAGTTTGTGAAGAGGATTTATATCTTATTCCTACAGCTGAAGTAAGTTTAACTAATTTACATGCTGGAGAGATACTAAAAGAAGAGGAACTTCCCAAATATTACACCGCATACACTCCTTGTTTTAGAAGAGAGGCAGGTTCACATGGTAAAGATGTTAGGGGTATATTAAGGCAACATCAATTTGATAAGGTTGAGCTTGTAAAAATTGTTAAACCAGAAAACTCTTACGAAGAGCTTGAAAAGTTAGTTAGAGAGGCAGAAAAGATATTACAACTTTTAGAGCTTCCTTACAGAGTTGTTGAGTTATGCACAGGAGATTTAGGTTTTTCTGCGGCAAAAACATACGATATAGAGGTTTGGATACCTTCACAGAATAGATATAGAGAAATATCTTCCTGTTCTAATACTGAAGACTTTCAGGCTAGAAGGGCAAAAATAAGGTATAAAGATAGGGAAACAGGAAAAAATCTTTTTGTCCATACTTTAAATGGCTCTGGTCTTGCTGTAGGAAGAACATTACTTGCAATAATGGAAAACTATCAAAGAAAAGATGGAGGTTTTGATATACCGGAAGTATTGAAAAAATATATGTAAAAGTAGTAATCCTGACATTTTTCTCTTTCCCTTTGTTTATTCTTTTACTTAAATTTTAAAGTTTAAGATTTATCATTGATTTAAGATTTTTATCTTGAAGAAACTGTATTATTACCATTGACCAAAATTAAATCCATTTTATCTTGGTTTAGATTTTGATTATTTATTATTTTTCAAAAAAATGGGACAGTCAAAAATTGTATTTCGGGATTTTTAGGGTGAAATCAGTTTATTGAATTTTTAACTATAATTATCTAAACATATGTATATAATTAGAAAGCGGTTAACAAAAATTGCATTTGATTTATAAAAATTTTCATTTTATAATAAAAAATAGGCTGGTAAATCAAAATCCCGAGGGTAGAGCCCAAGGGATATTCCTGCCAGTAAAATGTGTTTTAAAACGAAAGCAAAAAGAAGTAGATTTAAAA
>QNZC01000073.1 GCA_003978565.1 Persephonella sp.
TAATTTAACAATTTCTTTTTTTATTAAATTTAAATCTTTCATTTTCAATAAATTTTCTAAATACTTTTTAAACTCTACTTTATTTAAGATAATTTCTTCATTATTGTGTTTATCTTTCAAATGGAAAAGATTTTTTGTATTCATATTTCCTCCTATATAAACTAAGAGTAAACGATAGAAAATATAAAATTTTATCTTAGAATTCTAGAAAAAAGTTGAATTTTAAAATTTCTACTTAAGTATATCACACTATAAAAATCTTTAATAAAAATAAATAAACAGATTTTTCAAATTAAACAATTACTTCTACTTTTCATATTTTATGATAGCCCTTTTAAAGTATGGGTCTTTAGGAGCTAAAACTTCTTCCTTAAATTTTTTAGCTTTTGATGAGCTTTTAAAATATCCAACGATAACCTTGTAATAATGTTTATTTCCAACTTTATATTTAATAATTTTAGATTTTACCCCTAAAGCTCTAAGTCTTGTATAAAGTTTAAATGCATTTTCATAATTGGAAAATAAACCTACCTGTAAATAGTATTTAAATTTAACTTTAGGTATCTTATATTTCCTTTTTTTATAACCATACCTTACAATTTTCTTTTTTTTCTTCTTATCCTCCGTAAAGTAGCTTCTATATTTTGGTTTAACTTCCTGTAATGGTTTTTTTGATACTGTATTTTTTACAATTTCATCTTTCTTTTCAACCTTTGGCTCTACAGGTTTCTTTATAAAGAAATTTTCATTTACTATGTTAGTCCGTTCCTCATTTTTAATACTACTTCTTTTACGTATTTTATCTAAAAACATTTCTATTTGATGTTTTAAAATTGCCTGTTTTGACATTCTTAAAGCTTTTTTCAGATAATACTTTGACCTTTTATAATTATTAAGGAAATAAAGAGATTTTCCCAATCCAAAGTATATTTCTGACAAATCTATCCCCATATTTAGTGCTGTTAAGTAAATATCATACGCATCTATATATCTTTTATTTTTTAAATAATAATCTCCCAATAGAATATAAGCTCTTGCAAAATAAGGATTAAATGTAATTGTTTTTTTTAGATATTCTTCAAATAGATTAAAATTTCCCTTTCGTTTATAAACTAGAGCAATATTAAAGAAAGCTTTATCCCTGTTTTTGTATTCATCTAAAGAAACCGCCTTTTGAAAATATCTAAGTGCATCATCATATTTTCCTTCTGAGGCTAATAAAACCCCAAGATTTGTATAAGTTTCACCTTTATTAGGATTTATTCTTAATGCTTTTAAAAATAGACTTTTTGCTTTTTCTTTTTCTCCAGCTCTTGCGTAAGCTATACCCAATGCATTAACAATATCAATATCATTATTGTTAAGCTGATAAGCTTTCTTTAAATAATATATAGCTTGAGAAAGCTCTCCACTTTCTAAATGAGCTAAACCAAGTTTGTAGTAGTATTTAGGATTTTTTATAGTTGAACTTCCTCTGTTATTAACAGGTGGTTTTGTAGCACAGCTGTAGAAATTAGTTATACTTGTAAATAAAAGGACTGTTATAAAAAGTATTTTTAAAGATTTAATTAAATTCTCCACATCATTCAACCTTTCCTTTTATTTAATTATTAAATTATATAAAGTTTATTTAAAATCTTCTTCTGGTATTTTTGTTTTTAAATAAACTTTAAAGTTTGTTTAAAATCTTTTCCTATTATTTTTGTTTTTAAACAAACTTTATTCTGTAAATAAACTTAATAAAATTAAGAAATTTGTAAAGTTCAAAGCTGGATAGATAATTTTAAGAAAAAATAAAGTATAAATGACAAAAAGAGAAAAAATAATTTGACATAAAAAATTTAATAAATAGTGTATTTCTGATTATTTAATTTTGGTCTGCGTAGTTTGGTCCAAACTGTGGTGGATTATTATCCCAAGCTTTAGCTCTTGCGGTGTCAGCATCATTCCATATTTTTTGATAATCTGGCCATTCAGATTTTTCATCGTATTTTTCTTTTCCTCTTCTAGCTATAAAGTCATCAGCTATCTGAGATAACTGCTCTTTATTTAAAATCCAACCTCTCCTTGTGTAAGTAGATATATCATATATATCTGTGTGTATTATACAGATTGTAGGACAAGCTAAAGTGCATAAACCACAGAACATACATTTTCCTAAATCCATATCAAACTGGGTTAAAACCTTTAGACCATGATGTGGATGGTCTTTAGGGACATCTAACTTTTCAGCTTTAATAACAAATATCTCTGGAACTGGACATGCCGCCTGACAAAACTTACAGGCAATACATCTTGTTTCTCCCTTTTCTGGAGGCTTAATTTTTAATTTTTTTACCCAAGCATTAAAATCATTCTTTTCTGTTCCATCTACATTTCTTAATCCATGGACACCTCTAAATCTAGGAGCAGGTTCTACAACTTCATAAGGGAAATCTACAGTTATAACCTTTCTAAATAGATGTTTTATAGTTGTTTTTAAACCTTTCATAAAATCTAGGAAGAATACCTTTTCAGCTAAAGATTGAGGTTTTATATTCCTATTTAAGCCAACTTTTTTTATTCCCATTTTCATTGTCCCCCTTATCTATCAGTTTCCCCAACAACTGGGTCTATTGTGGAAAGTAAGGTAATAGCATCTGCTAAAGGTCTTCCAATTATTGCTTTAGTAAATACCTGTAAGTTATAGAATGCACCTGACCTTAATCTAAATCTATATGGTTTTATACCATCTTTAGGCATGTATATATACACTCCTAACTCACCTCTTGGATTATCTGCCCCTGCGTAAACCTCACCTTTCTTTAGCTTTGTTCCTCTACCATCTATAGTTATTTTCATTCTCCTGTCTTCAGGCTCATAGAAGAATGGGTCATTTTTAGAGAATTTTCTTAATTTTGCTATACACTGTTCAACAATTCTTATTGACTGTCTCATCTCTTCCATTCGGACTAAATATCTATCATAACTGTCTCCCTTTTCTCCTACAGGTATATCAAACTCAACTTCTCCGTATGCATCGTATTTATCTATTTTTCTTAAATCGTATGGAACTCCAGAGGCTCTAGCTACAGCCCCAGTTAATCCATACTGGTAAACATCCTTCTCTGGAATTATACACACATCTACATTTCTCTTTAACCAAATTCTATTTCTAGTTAATAATGTTTCATACTCATTTATTCTCTGTGGTAAATCTTTTATAAAATGCTCTATTGCATCTAAAGCTCCATAAGGTAAATCAGCATAAACTCCACCAACTCTAAAGTAGTTTATAGTAAATCTTGCCCCTGTAATACCTTCAAATATATCCATAAGTTTTTCTCTTTCTCTGAATGTATATAGGAACATCGTTAAAGCACCTAAATCCAGTGCATAGGTTCCTAACCAGAGTAAATGTGAGTTTATTCTTGAAAGCTCAGCCATCATAGTTCTTATATATTTAGCCTTCTCCGGTATCTTCTCATGTATTCCTAGTAATTTTTCTGCCGCTATACATACTGAATGATTTTCATTTATTGCCGCTATATAATCCATTCTATCTGTGTATGGAATAATCTGCTGAACGTTTAGATTTTCAGCTAACTTTTCAACTCCTCTGTGTAGCTGACCGATGATAATATCACAATCCTTTATATACTCTCCTTCCATATCAAATAAGAACCATATTGTCCCGTGTGTTCCCGGATGTAATGGACCCCAGTTTAAAACCATCTGAGATTTTTTATTTGGCATTCTAGCCTTCTGGGTTATCTCTAAATCCTCTAAAGTCGGAAGGGCAGTATGCTTTCTTGAGTAATTCATTGTTCCTTCTAACTGGTCAAATCTCTCAGTTTCATTTAAAGAAGGTAATTCTACTTCTTCATAGCCTCTGACAGGGAAGTCCTTTCTTAAAGGGTGATATGGATATGTTTCCCATAGGAACATTCTGACTAAATTATCATGTCCATCGAACTTTATTCCGAACATATCCCAAGCTTCCCTTTCTGCCCACTTTGCACCTTTCCAAAGTGTAATTAAGCTAGGAAGCCTTTCATCTGTAGCCCAAACTTTTATAATCACTCTCTCCCAGCTTTTAGGAGACATTAATATTAAAACTCCCTGAAATCTAGGGTCAGCTTTTTTTCCGTGGTCTATTACTGTCCAATCTATAAACATTTTGAATTGGTAATCAGGGTCTTCCTTCAAAAATTTGAGAAAATCTATTAAGTTTTCCTTTGGAACTTCTATAACAGGAGCTTGAGGATTATCTAAAATTTTTATAAAACTGAATTTCTCCTGAAGCCTATTTAGTTTTTCCTCACTTATCCAAGGCATATTTTTTTCTCCTGAAAATTTTCAAACAGTGTTATAAATTTTATAAGTATTAGATGTTTTTATCAAGTAAGGATATTAATAATATACAAAACCTACAAATTTATCATAAATAGGTTATAAAAATTAATATTAAAATTTTTAAAGTATCAAGTGCAGAAGGAGAGAAAAATGGATAAGAAAAAATTAGAGAATTTGGAAGTTCATCTAAAAGTTGATGAAAAAATTTACCCTCCAAAGGAGATAGTTGAAAGGGCTTGGATAAAGGATTATGAGACAGTTTATAAGAAATCTATTGAAGATAGGGAAGTTTTTT
>QNZC01000013.1 GCA_003978565.1 Persephonella sp.
AAGCCTTTGTTGAAACCGGGGACAGTTTTAATATGGGATGGTCCTGAAGGTGGAGATTTCCAAGCTGAAGTTGAAGAGTTAGAAAAAAATGGAGTTTACGTTTATGCAGTTCCTATGTCTAAAATAGCTAGAGAAGAGGTTGGAGCTTACATTACTAAAAACGTTGTTGCTATGGCAGCTACTTTTGAATTGTTCGGTTTTCCAATAGAAGTATTAAAGGAAGAAATTGTTAAGAAATTCTCAAAAAAAGGTCAAGAGATTGTAGACCTAAACTTTAAAGCTGTTGAAGCAGGTGTTAACTACGTAAAAGAAAATATTAAAAAAGTTGACCCTTACAAAGTTCCCGGTAGATTACCTAAAAAAGATGTAATAATCCTTGAAGGTAATCAGGCTATAGCTTTAGGAGCTGCAGTTGCAGGTGTTAAAGTTTACGCTGCTTATCCAATTACCCCTGCTACAACTGTAGGAAACTATTTAGCACCTTTAATACTAAAAACTGGTGGTTTTGTTTATCAATCGGAAGATGAAATATCATCTATGGCTGTAGTTATAGGAGCATCTTTTGCAGGTGTTAAAGCTATGACTGCAACATCTGGACCGGGTATCTCTCTAATGCAGGAATTGATAGGATTAGCTTCAATGACAGAATTACCTGCTGTAATAGTTGATGTTCAAAGGGGTGGTCCTTCTACCGGTATGCCAACAAAACACGAACAGGCTGACTTATTTGCGGCAGCTTTAGGTGGACACGGTGATGACCAAAGAATAGTAATAGCTCCGAAAAATGTTGAGGAAAACTTCTACCTAACTATTGAGGCGTTTAATTTAGCTGAAAGATACCAATTACCTGTTCTGTTGTTAACTGATGGTTCCTTATCTTTAAGGGCAGAAGCTATTCCTACACCTGATATTAAGAAGATAAAAGAGAATTTAATAGAGAGAGAAACTTTAAGAAAGGAAGATGTAAAACCTGAAGATTTAGATAAAATATTCAGATACCAAATAACTGAAAATGGTATATCTCCGTTCTTTGCTCCTGAAGTATCTCCTAAACCTTATACAGGAACAGGTCTAGAACACGGTGAAAACTCTTATCCTAGAACAACTCCAAAAGAGAGAACTGAAATGATGGATAAGAGATTTAGAAAATTAGCTAATGTCGAAGATGAAAACCCACACTTAATAGAGTGGGATTTAGGAGACTTACAGGAGGGAGAAAAGGCGGATTTAGCAATAGTTGCTTGGGGATTAACAGCATCTATTGCACAGGAAGCTGTTAAAAGATTAAGAGAGAAAGGTTATAAGATTGTCGCTTTATATCCAAAAATACTCTATCCTGTTCCTGTTAAAGCATTAGAAAAATTAGCTAGTATGGTAGATAAAATACTTGTTCCTGAAGCATCTTACTTAGGACATTTTGCTAGATTTATGAAAATGTTTACCGACATACCCCAATCAAAAATTGTTCAATACAACATATACAGAGGTGAACCTTTCATACCTGCTGAAATAGAAGGTAAAGCTTTAGAATTATTAGGGGAAAAAGTAGAAGCGTAATAAAAATCATACACAGGGGCTTTTGCCCCGATTTTAATAAAAAATCAAACACCGTTTTAAAAAACAAAGGAGGTTTAAAATATGGAGTTTGTAAGATTAGAAACTAAATTACCACCAAAGGAATATAGAAGTGATTTAGAGCCTACTTGGTGCCCCGGTTGTGGAGACTTTGGAGTTGTTACTGCTTTAACTAAAGCTTTCTCTGAAGAGCAGTTTGACCCAACTTCTTTAGCTATAACATCTGGTATAGGTTGCTCATCAAGATTACCTCTATGGATGAATGCCTTTGGCTTACACACTGCTCACGGGAGAGCATTACCTGCCGCAGTAGGTATAAGACTTGCTAAGCCTGAAGTTCCAACTATAGTTACTGCTGGGGACGGTGATATATTCTCAATAGGTATGGAACACTTCCCACATGCTGCTAGAAAAAACTTCAATATGACACTTATTGTAATGGACAACAGAATGTATGCTTTAACTAAAAACCAAACTTCTCCAACTTCAAGAAGAGGATACAAAGGTTCATTAAACCCTTACGGAAATATTGAGGAACCTATGAATGTTCTCACTTTTGCTATAGCTTCAGGTGCAACATTTGTAGCTCAATCTTACTCAGGAAATCCAAAACATTTAGCTGAAACAATAAAGGCTGCTTCAGAACATAAAGGATTTTCATTTGTAAACGTATTATCACCTTGTCCTACATTCAATAAGATAGATACATTCAAATATTACAAAGGCAGAACTATTGATATAAACAAAGAGTTAGGACATGACCCTTCAGATGTAAAGAAAGCCCTTGAGTTAGCAAGCCACGCTTTAGATGCAGATAATCCAGAATTACAGGATGCAGAACCATTTAAAGGAAAAAGACCTATAGGAATATTCTTAAAAGTTGAAAAAGAAACATTTGAAGATAAAGTTGCTAAATTAAAAGAGAAGTTCATAGCTCCTAACGGTGAGCCTAACTGGGACGAGATATTAGATAAATACAGACCTTAATAAAGTTCCTTTATGCTTCCCTTTTGGGAAGCTCTCCTTTAAAAACAAATCCTGTTAACCCATTCCCAAAATCTAAAATGTTAGAAAACTTCACGACAGTTTTCAGATTACCCAAATCAAAGTTAAAATTTAACTTAATAGTAATAATTTATAGTAATGATAAAAAACTTATAAAAAAGGAGGATTAGTTTATGCAAGGTTTGAAAACAGTTCTTCTATTAGGAACATTAACTGGATTGTTCTTACTTGCTGGTAAGATTTTAGGCGGAACAACCGGAATGATAATAGCTTTTGTTTTAGCAATGGTAATAAACTTCGTTTCTTACTGGTTTTCTGACAAAATGGCTCTAGCAATGTATGGTGCTCAAGAAATTCCTTATGAGGAAGCTCCTTGGCTTCATGATATGGTGGAAGATTTAGCAAATAGAGCTGGAATACCAAAACCAAAAGTTTATTTAGCTCCGATAGATATACCTAATGCCTTTGCAACTGGAAGAAACCCTAAACATTCTGCCGTAGCGGTAACATCAGGTATTTTACAGATATTAGACCCTGAAGAGTTAAGGGGAGTTTTAGCCCATGAAATAGCTCACATAAAAAATAGAGACATTTTAATTTCCTCAATAGCAGCTACTATAGGTGGTGCAATTTCAATGTTGATGGATATAGCCTTTTGGTCTGCAATACTCGGTGGTGGAGATGATGAAGAAGAAGGTGGAGGAATAGGAAGTATTATTGGTGGTATTTTAACCTTTATTCTCGCACCATTAGTTGCTACATTGATACAGATGGCTATATCTAGAACAAGAGAGTATGCAGCTGATGAAACGGGAGCTAAAATATGTGGTTGTCCACTGTCTCTGGCTAGGGCTTTGGAAAAGCTAGAAATGGCAGCTAATGAGTTAGCACCTGTAGCATCTGGAGAGGTAAATCCGGGAACAGCTCATATGATGATAGTTAACCCATTGAGAGCAGATTTTATAGCAAAATTATTCTCTACACATCCATCTACAGAGGAGAGAATTAGAAGATTAAAAGAGTTAGCAATGCAAATGGGATAAATCTAATCCCCATTTTTCAATTATTTTTTTCTATTAACCTATTTATCATTAATGTTCCACATCCTCCTATTTTTCTTGTCCTATACCTGTTAGATAATGTTGTTCTAACCCTTAAACTTTTAAGTTTTAGAAAGGCTCTCTCATAGTCTTCATCGGAAGTTGTTTTATATGGAATACCGTCTATCTCATTATACTTCAGCAGAGAAACTCCAACACCTAACCATTTTGATATTTCAGCTAATTTCTCCAATTCTTCCTCTGTATCATTTACATCTTTGATTAATAAATAGCCAACTGAATACTGTTTTCTTTTCCTATTAGATAATTTATCTAAATGTTTTTTAAAGATATCTAAAATTTTCTCTATAGGCTCACCATAAGGAATAAGTTTCTTTCTCTTTTCTTCATCTACTGCATGTAAAGAGAGAGTAATACCGTTATGATTTATTTCTAATAACTCTTCAAAATTTTTTGTTGGAAAACCTGTAGTATAGAAGGAGCATTTTAAACCTTTATCTTTAAAGTAATTAAAAGCCTTTTTTGTATTTTCCCAGTTTAGTAAAGGTTCTCCAATCCCTGCAAATGCAATATTACTTATTTCTAAACCATCTAAAATTGCCAATTCATACTGTAAAATTATCTCTCTATCAGATAGATTTCTTATTAAACCTTCTTTTCCTGAAGCACAGAAACTACATCTAACTGGACACCCTAGTTGAGTTGATACACATAAGGTATCCCCTCTATAGTAAACTGCTTCAACGGTGTATTTATCATCAGTTTCAACTTCTAAAAGTTTGTTAAGTTTATCATTTATTACAGTTTTTATTTCCAT
>QNZC01000016.1 GCA_003978565.1 Persephonella sp.
TCAACATCTTCTATAGAGTGGGAAACTATGTATCCATCGTAGTTAACAATTATAGGGAATAGAGCTTTTTCTGATATTTTTGTAGCCATTATGATGTTGTGGTATGCTTCCTGTGCATTTTCAGAGAATAGAGAAATCCAGCTTGTATCTCTTGTTAACATACTGTCTGCATGGTCACAGTGTATAGACAGAGGTGCTGATAATGCTCTGTTAACATCAAGTAAAACTATAGGAAGTCTCATTCCAGAAGCTACATACAGATTTTCAACCATATATGCTATTCCGGGTCCTGCTGATGCAGTTATAACTCTAGCCCCTGCCGCTGCAGCTCCAATACATGCAGCCATTGCAGAGTGTTCACCATCAACTGCAATCATCTCTGTATCAACTTCGCCATTTGCAACATATTCAGCAAAAAATCCCATTAATTCTGTTTGTGGTGATATTGGGTAAACAGCCGCTATATCAAAATTTATCTGTCTCATTGCCTCTGCGGCTGCCTGATTACCAGTTAAAGCTATAACTTTCTTTTGAGCCATATTTTATCCCTCCTATTAATTAGCCTAATTGTTCTTCCAACTCTTTTAACTTAACTTCCATCTCTGGAACCATTTCTAAAGCGTTGTATGGACATTCAACTGCACATATACCACAACCTTTACAGTATTCAAAATCTGTTTCAAATCTCTCTTTTGATGTAACAGGAATTGAGTCATCTGGACAGAATATCCAGCATATTAAACAGTGTGTGCATTTATCATAATTTAATACTGGTCTTAACATTCTCCATGAGCCAGTTTTATTTACTTTACTTGAACCTGCTTCAGGAACTATAGAACCTACAGGTATTTCATGCCAAGGTTTTAATTCATAACTCATCTATAAAAACCTCCAATTATTAGTCTAGTTTTGTTAATCTAAATTTTATAACACTGTTTGATTTTTTATATATGAGAAAAGCCATTAATTAGCTTTGTAAACTTCGTTGTATCCCCTTTCTAAAGCTTTTAAGTTTTGAGGTATTAAAGCCCTTAACTTAGAGCTTGCGGAGAAAGCCTCTTCTATTTCCTGTTTAACAGAAGCTATATCAACTATACCTGTAGCTCTAGCAACTGCTCCTAACATGGCAGTGTTAGGTATATTTCTTCCAAACTCCTCTAAAGCTATTTTGGAAGCATCAACTATCCAGAGCTCATTGTTTGGAATGCTTAATATTTTCCTAACTTTATCAGCTGGGAAGTTTGTATTTACAATAAAAACTGTATTTTCATCTATACCTTGGATTATTTGATTTTTAATAGTAAACATTAAAGATGGGTCTGTTATTATCACTATTTGCGGATTAACAACAGGTGCTCTTGTGTTTATATACTGGTCTGAAATTCTTGTTGAAACTTTAACAGGTGTTCCTGACCTTTCCAATCCAAACTCTGGCATTGCCTGTCCGTGCTTTCCTTTTATAATAGCCGCTGATGCTAACATTTTTGCGGCTGTAACAGTTCCCTGTCCTCCCCTTCCATGCCATCTAATCTCAATTGTTCCTTTATCTGTAGCTGTTGCCATTTATAAAAACCTCCTTAATTTTATAACAGCGTTATATTAATAATAGCATATAGTTGGCAAATTCTAAAAATTATTTTCAATTGATAAAGTTGTAAAGTTGTAAAATAAAAGAAATTTTCTATAGAATAATTTAAGTATGAATAATAAAATTGGGTGTTTAATAATGAAGGAGTATCTTTTACACCTTAATGAATTTAATAACTTTTTTAAATTTTTAATCAAAAAGTTTGGAAAGGAAAATATATTTTTTACATTTTTAATCCTTTACAAAAATGGGGAAACTACAGTTTCTACTTTTGCAGAGGATAATATTAAACATTTTGAAGGTTGGATTGTTATGCAACAGACTAAAGTGGTAAGTGGGAAAATAGAAGGTATATCTTTTGTATTAAGAGTTTTCACTGATAAAATCTACAAAGAAAATGTTCCTTATAAGGAAATATACAGTTTCTTTTTTTCTCCTTCAGAGAATATTGTTGTAAATAGGAAAAAAGATAAATATGGAATAGAAATTGAAGAAGTTGAAACTTTTATTAAATGTTTAACTTTTAATGAGGAGGAAAATAAGGATAACTTTAAATATGATGCTTTTACGGGAGAAGAAATTCCCTTAGATCCAAGTGAAATTTATCTTAACTCAAGTTATCTAATAGAAGAATTTCTCGGCAAAGAAAAGTTAAAATAAAAAAGGAGATGATATGGAAATAGAAAAATTTTTTAAAGGAAGCAGTGAAAAAATAGCGATTATAGGATTAGGTTATGTAGGACTTCCACTTGCAGTATTACTTGATAAAAAGTTTAATGTTATAGGATTTGATATTAATCCAAAGAGAATAGAGGAATTAAAAAACAATTATGATAGAACAAGGGAAGTTAACACTGAAGATTTAAGAAAAAGTAGTATAGAATTTACAGATAATCCGAAAAAAATATCTGAAGCAAAGGTAATAATAATAACTGTTCCGACCCCAATAGATGAGCATAACATACCTGACCTGAAACCTATAAAATCTGCCACAAAAACTGTAGGTAGATATATGCCCAAAGGTTCTATTGTAGTTTATGAAAGCACTGTTTATCCCGGTTTAACAGAGGAAGAATGTGTTCCAATATTAGAGAAGGAAAGTGGTTTAAAGTGGAAAAAAGATTTTAATGTTGGATACTCTCCTGAAAGGGTAAATCCGGGAGATAAACAGCACACAATAGACAAAATAGTTAAGGTTGTAGCTGGAGATACTCCCGAAATAACAGATTTTTTAGCAAAACTTTATGGTAGTGTTATAACTGCTGGAGTTCATAAAGCACCAGATATAAAAACAGCAGAAGCGGCTAAAGTTATTGAAAATACTCAAAGAGACCTAAATATAGCCCTTATGAATGAGCTTTCTATTATTTTTAACAAAATGGGGATAGACACAAGGGCAGTTTTAGAGGCAGCTTCTACAAAATGGAACTTTTTAAGATTTGAACCGGGGCTTATAGGTGGGCATTGCATTCCAGTAGACCCTTATTATCTAACATTTAAAGCTCAATCTATAGGACATCATCCAGAAGTTATACTTGCTGGAAGAAGAATAAACGACTATATGGGTAAATTCGTTGCAGAAAATACAGTAAAAAAACTTATAAAAGCAGGAAAAACTGTAAAAGGAAGTAAAGTTTTAATACTAGGTTTAACTTTTAAAGAAAACATATCAGATATAAGAAATTCAAAAGTTATAGATGTTTATAATGAACTTAAAGAGTACGGTATTAAAGTGTATGTTTATGACCCATACGCCTACCCTGAAGAAGTAAAAGAAGAGTATGGTATAGAGTTATTAAAAGATATTGAAGGAAAAGCTCCCTATGACGCTATAATTGTTGCAGTTAAACATAAACCATTTATAGAGGAATTAGATTTTAGAAAGTATAAAGAATTAATGAAAAATGAACATAAGCCAGTTTTAATAGATATTAAAGGACTTTATAATAAGGAAAAAGCTACAAATGAAGGCTTTCTTTATTGGAGATTGTGAAAACGCAGAACTTTTTCTTTATAATAAAATTAATTGCTTAAATTTTAAGAAACTAAAAAAATAGAATTAGATTAATTAAGATAAAATGTTAAAAAAATTAAATATTTTTGATGTCCATATACAACATTCTTTAATATATAACCCTTATTTAGATGGTTTAAGAGGATTTTCCATACTATTAGTTGTTCTTTTCCATTTTTTTCCTGAGATATTTAGTTTTGGTTTTATTGGAGTGGATATATTTTTTTTACTATCAGGTTATCTTATAACGAATATAATTTTGTCAAAATTAGAAAATAAAAAGTTTTCAATAAAAGAATTCTATAGAAATAGAATTAGAAGACTATTACCTGCTCTTATAGTATTGCTCATTTTCTTAATAATATTCGGATTTTTTTTCTTTTTTCCTTCAGAATACAAAAATTTAGGTAAACATATAAAAGCTAGTTCTTTATATTATGAAAATTTTATACTAATTAAAGAAGTAGGATATTGGGATATAAATGCTATAAAAAAACCATTACTTTACCTATGGTCATTATCAATAGAAGAACAATTTTATATTTTTTGGCCTTTGTATCTAATTGTTTTATCGAAAATTAGGAGAATTTTTTTTACTGTATTAGTAAGGGTGTTTAAAAAGTCTAAAAAATAGAAATGAAGCGGATAAGAAAAAGATGAAATAGAAAAATAGAAAAACAAAGTCTTACGAGCATATACAAGTTGTAAAGTAAAAAGCTAACTAATACATATCTTTGTGCTATTTCAAATGATTT
>QNZC01000028.1 GCA_003978565.1 Persephonella sp.
AGATTTTTAAAGGAGGATTAAATGGGAAAAAAACTTACACCTGAAGAACAGCTAAAGATTATGAAAAAGGGAGTTATAGAAATAATAAATGAAGAGGAGTTATTAGAGAAGCTAAAAGAGGGAAGACCACTTACAGTTAAAGCTGGATTTGACCCTACTGCTCCAGATTTACATTTAGGACATACAGTCCTACTTCAGAAATTGAGAACTTTTCAACAGTTAGGACATAAAGTTTATTTCATAATAGGTGATTTTACAGCAATGATTGGAGACCCTACAGGAAAGGATAAAACGAGACCACCTTTAAGTAAGGAACAGGTTTTAGAAAATGCAAAAACATATAAAGAGCAGGTTTTTAAGATATTAGACCCTGAAAAAACAGAAATTGTTTTTAACAGTGAATGGTTTTCTAAAATGAATACAGAGGAGCTAATAAAACTTACAGCCAAATATACTGTTGCAAGAATGCTTGAAAGGGAAGATTTTAAAAAGAGATTTAAAGAAAATAGACCAATAGCTATACATGAGTTTATATATCCACTTTTACAGGCTTACGACAGTGTAGTTTTAAAAGCAGATGTTGAGTTAGGAGGTTCAGACCAGAGATTTAATATACTGATAGGAAGAGATATACAAAAAGAGTTTGGAATAGAAAAACCACAGGTAGCTATACTTTTACCTCTTCTAGTTGGGTTAGATGGGGAAAGGAAGATGTCTAAATCATATGGGAATTATGTTGGTATAAAGGAGCCTCCTGAAGAGATGTTTGGAAAGATAATGTCTATTCCAGATAGTTTAATGTGGGATTACTGGGCTTTACTTACAGATTTAACAGAGGAAGAAATAGAAGAAATGAAAGATGGAGTTGAGAAAAACAGATTACACCCAAGAGATATAAAGATGAAGTTAGCATTTTATATAGTTGAGAGATTTCATTCTAAAGAAGATGCTGAAAGGGCAAAGGAACATTTTGAAAAGGTTTTCTCTAGAAAACAGTTGCCTGATAATATTCCAGAACCTAAACTTGAGGTAAATTCAGATGAGATTTTACTTCCTGATTTAATACTTAAAGTTGGTTATGCTCCATCTAAAAGTGAAGGAAGAAGACTTATAAAATCTGGAGCTGTAAAGATAAACGGTGAGAAGATACTTGATATAAATTACAAGGTTAAACTTGATAGAGAGTTTATTTTACAGGTTGGAAAAAGAAAATTTGCTAAAATCAAACCTGAGAATGTAAAAGTTGTTGAAAACTAAATTTATATTTTTGGGACTTTCTAAATATAGGGAGTTTTTAGAATTACAAGAAAAATTAACCGAAAAGAAACTGTATAAAGGGGATAAAAACAGCTATATTATCATTACTGAACATTATCCTATTTATACATTGGGGAAACGGATAAATAGAGAAGATTTACCAAGAAAAAATTTAGCTCCTGTATTAAAACTGGATAGGGGAGGAGGGATAACATTTCATGGATTTGGACAGATTGTAGTTTATCCAATAATAAATTTGAAGGAGTATAAACTTTCCTTAAAAGAATATATATGGACTTTAGAAGATATAATGATAAAAACTTTGGGGATTTTTAGAATAGAAGCATACAGACGGAATGGTCTAATTGGAGTTTTTACGGACAGGGGAAAGATAGGATTTATAGGTGTTAAAGTCTCAAAATTTATAACAAACTTCGGTTTTTCAATAAATTATGATGTTGATAAAAAATTTTTTGAGAACATAAATCCCTGTGGTTTGGGAGATAAAAAAATAGCCAATGTTAGAGACTTTATAGATATATCTAAGGAAAGATTTATAAATAGGCTTTATACAGAATTAAAAAACTACTTTTAACCTGATTTAGAAAATTGAATTTTAAAAACCTACAGGCTATTATATTGGGACTATGAATAACTACAATAGAGGCGGGGTAAATGTCTTTTCAATTTACAGAGGAACAGATTAAAAGATACAGTAGGCATATAATTCTTCCAGAAGTTGGTGGAAAAGGTCAGGAAAAGTTATTAAAATCAAAGGTTTTAGTAATTGGAGCAGGTGGATTAGGTTCGCCATCTATATACTATCTAGCGGCAGCTGGTGTTGGAACAATAGGAATTGTCGATTTTGATGTTGTTGATTATTCAAATCTACAGAGGCAGATATTACATAACACTGAAAGAGTAGGAACTCCTAAAGTTGTATCTGCTAAAAAAACAGTTGAAGCTTTAAATCCAGATGTAAAGGTTATAACATACAATACTAAAATTAATAAAGATAATATACTGGATATAATAAAAGATTACGATGTTGTTTTAGATGGTTCCGATAATTTCCCAACAAGATTTTTAGTAAATGATGCCTGCTATTTCTTAAATAAACCTTTAGTTTCAGCGGCAATTTTAAGATTTGAAGGTCAATTAACAGTTTTTGATTACAGAGATAAAGAAAAGACACCTTGTTATAGATGTTTATTCCCTGAACCACCACCTCCCGGTTTAGTTCCAAGTTGTCAAGAGGCAGGTTTACTTGGTGTTGTTGGTGGAATAATGGGAACATTACAGGCTAATGAGGCATTAAAGTTAATACTGGGTATAGGTGAAACTTTAGTTGGTAAACTTCTAGTTTTTGATGCATTAACCACAGAGTTTACAAAGGTAAAACTTAGAAAAGATGAGAAATGTCCTCTCTGTGGAAAAGAGCCTAAAATAAAAGAACTTATAGAGTATGATGAAGGACAGTGCGATATTAGATTTTAGGAGGTTTATAGAATGGAAGAAATAAAGGCAGATAGAGAATTAGATTTAAGAGGAGAGGTCTGTCCTTTTACATTTGTAAAGAGTAAATTAATTATAGAGCAGATGAATGTAGGGGAAGTTTTAAAGGTGATTTTAGATTATTATCCTTCTGTGGAAAATGTGCCTAAAAGTATGAAAGATGAGTATCAAGAAGTTTTAGCTGTTAAACAAATTGGAGAAAATCTTTGGGAAGTGTATATAAGGAAGGCGAGATGAAGATACTATTTATTATGGCGAAGGAACCTTATACACACGATTTTAATACATTAATCAGGCTTAGTGAGACGGCGTTAAACAGAGGTCATAAAGTAAAAATCTTTTTTATCTCAAATGGGGTTTACTGTTTATTAAAAAATGAAATTAAAGAGCTGAAGGAGAAGGGGGCAGATATTTACTACTGCTCCCACAACACTACACAAAGAGGTGTGAAGCCTGAAGACTTTGCAGAAAGTAATAGCACCTATGGTTTATCAAAAATGATAAAAGAAGTTGACAAAGTTATTATGTTAAGTTAGAGGATGAAAATGGCTAGAAAAAAATTAGTTGTCATTATAAAAAACGACCCTTTCAGTTGGAAAATTTTTGATGCTTTAAGGGTTGCCGTTGCATCAGCTATGAACCATGAGGTTTATGTAATTTTTATAAAGAATGGAGTATATGCACTTTCAGATTGGAAACCAAAACTTATAGGGATAGAAGCTTACGATAAAAGTATAGAAAGTTTAGGAATGTTAGGAGCTAAATTAATAGTGGAAGAGGAGGGATTAAGAGAGAGGGGAGTTAGATTAAAAAACTGGAAGGCTAACTTAGAGATTTTATCTAAAGATGATATATGTGAAATCATAAACAGTGCTGAGGTTATACTCTCATGGTAAATAAAGTTTGGTTAATAAGAAAAGTTAATGACTATCCAGAAGCAGAAGTTCTAGAAAATGAAGATGTAATAATATTAATTCAAGATGCAGTTCTAAAAATTCCATACTTTGGAAATGTTTTGGTTTGTAAAGAAGATGCAGAGGCAAGAAACATAAAAGTTGAAGAGGACAAAGTTGTAAGTTATGAAGATATTATAGATATAATAGAGAAGGCTGAAACAGTTATAGTTTGGTAGTTTCTTTAGAAACTTATTCCAAATTTTCAGATGATTAAAATCAATATCCTATATAAACTTTATGTTTTATCCTGTTATTAATTAAGTAATATGGAGGTAAAAAGGCTATGTCTGTTGATATAAAGATTGCAGAAAGTGCCGGCTTCTGTTTTGGAGTGAAAATAGCAGTTGATAGTGCTATAAAAGCTGGAAAGGAGTTAGGTGGAGCATACACAAATGGACCTATAATTCATAATAAACAGGTAGTTCAGTTTTTAGAAAAACTTAATGTTAGACAGTTAGATGAAGAAACAGAATTAAAAGAGGGAGACACTGTTATAATTCGTTCACATGGAGTTCCT
>QNZC01000081.1 GCA_003978565.1 Persephonella sp.
TTTTTGGGTAAGAAGGATTACCTCTATAGATTGTTCAATATCCTCTATTAAGTTATCAAATTCAGTTTTAAACTTCATACTAGCTTTCATTTTATAATCATAAACTCAAATCTTCAAGTCAAAAAATTTCTCATTTATTTTGCGATTTTATATGAAGTAATTTTTAAGATTTACTTTAAAACTTTTCCAGTTTTTATATAGAAGATGTATAAATCCAGTTCAGCTTGAGTTAATCCTAAATCCTCACATATCTTGTATAATGCTTCCTCACACTCTAGATAAACTTTCTTTGTAATTGTTTTTCTAGGTTTCACTAATCCCTTTTCAAATAGAAATCTTGATATATGCCTATCTATTATAGCTACATCATCAAATCCTATATTCCTTAAAAAATGACTTGCTTCCTTATATCCATAACCTTTTATATTTTTTACAAGTATTTCCCTTGCTTCCATCCCAGTTTTACAATTCATAATCTCATACAGTAGATTTTCCTTTTTCCTTAAAGAAACTATCCTTTCCGCTCTCTGCATTGCAAATCTATGTCCATTTTTTCTTATTACTTGGAATAACTCCTCCAATGGTAAATTTTTAAAACCGTCTATACCAACTTCCTTTTGAATTTTTATTCCTAGTGTAGCTGATGAGTTTGCCGTTAATATACAAAAAGAAGCTTCTGAATAAATATCAACCTTATAAGGTTCTATGTCTAAAAATGGTTTAAAGTCAAACTCGGTAATATTATACTTTCTTAAATTTTTAAACTCAGAAATTCTCCTATCAACAAACTGTTTAACTTCACTAATGGCCTTTTCAATTTCCTCTTTGATTATCATTTAAAGCCTAATCCTGTAAATTGTTGGATTTAAAATATACTTTATTAGCTGTAATCTTTTGATTTTGTAAAACGTTATAACCATTAATGAAAATTCCCTCTTCATCTATAAAGATATTGTGTAATATTTTAGAATTATCAGTTAACTTTACAGTTTTTCCTTTGAAAGCTATAAAGAGTTTATCTGCATTACCTACAGTTTCAAACTTAATTTTGTTGAAAAACTTTATTTCTTTTTCTTCGTATGGAGATAACTTTATTACCCTTTCTACACCATCTATGTAAGCGGTAAACCAAACTTTACCATTGGCTATAAATTTTATTTTCTTTTCTTCAAACTTTGAAATAGAAGGGTTTGGATTATAATCATATAAATTTTTATTACTTTCTATATTACTTTCTTCTGAAATAAGTTTTAAATATGTTTCAAATTTATCTGGATTATTTTTTATTTTGTTAACATTTGCCGCATATAGTATGGTTGACATTGCTAAAACTGTTGAAATTGTTGTGTTTACTCCCTTTTTTATATCAAACTTATTACTTACTTTTTCCTCTTCAGGTTTATTTAGAATAGCCTCTATATCAGATATATCTAATTTTAAATTTTTAGCTATAAATTTAAGAAGATATTTTGAATAAGGATTATTCATTATGTAATCTTCA
The DNA here is from genome assembly GCA_003978565.1 of Persephonella sp. GTDB lineage: Bacteria > Aquificota > Aquificia > Aquificales > Hydrogenothermaceae > QNZC01. The sequence goes on from QNZC01000081.1 coordinate 1,502, forward strand.
TTTTCCTCTAAATTTCTCAAAACATCTATAGGGATTTTAGTTAAATTATGTAATTCTTTTAAAGAAATATTTCTTTTTAATCTTTCCTCTTTACATCTATTTGAAAGCTCTATTAAAAGCTCTTGTTTATTCAATTTTCAAATCCTTCTGCTCTTTCCTACTTTATATTATAAGGTTTTAATTAAATTTATCAAACTTAATTTTATTAATAATAATCTTTGATAATAATAAATTCAGTATTATAATCAATAATTAAAGATAATAAAAATCCTAAGGCATTATGAAACAATTTTTTTTATTTACTATATTTCCACAGTTTTTTGATTGTTTTAAAAACACAGGTATAGTTTCTAGAGCTATAAAAAGAGGGATTGTTAGTATAGAGGCTATAAATATAAGGGATTTTGCTACAGATAAGCATAAAACTGTAGATGATGTAGTGTATGGTGGTGGTCCCGGAATGCTTCTAAAACCAGAACCTATATTTAGAGCTTATGATTACTTAGTTAGCAAGGGACATAAACCTTATGTATTGATTACAGAACCTTGGGGAAGAAAGTTTAATCAAAATTTTGCAAGAGAATTATCTGAAAAAGATGAGATACTTATTATCTGTGGAAGATATGAAGGTATTGACGAAAGAGTTAAAAGGATTGTGGATGAAGAAGTTTCAATTGGAGATTTTATAATATCAGGTGGAGAACCTGCTACTTTAGTTATACTTGATGCAGTAATAAGACTAATACCGGGGGTAGTTGGAGATAGAGAGAGTTTAAAGGTTGATAGTTTTTCTGATGGACTTTTAGGTTATCCAAATTACACTAGACCAGCTAATTTTAGAGGTTTGAAAGTTCCTTCTATTTTAACTTCAGGAAATCATAAACTTATAGAAAGTTGGAGAAGGTGGGAAAGTTTAAAAAGGACATATTTTAAAAGAAAAGATTTATTAGAAAAAGTAAATCTGTCTGAAGATGATTTAATAATGTTAGAGGCTATAGAAAAAAACATTAGTTTTGAGGAGTTTTTAGAGTTAAAAAGAAAGTGGAAAAATAATAAAAAGAAGAAAAAATAATTCTTTTTAGAACATTCCCGGTGGTTTTCCTTTTGAAGTAATTAATCTTTCTACAGGTTCACCACCTAAAATATGTTTTTCTATTATTTCTGGAACATCTTCAGGTTTTACATTTCCATACCATACTGCGTCAGGGTAAACGACTACAGTTGGTCCAAACATACATGGTCCCATACATCCTGTTGGTGTTAGAGCCATTTTATCAAATAGGTTTTTCATCATTAATTCTTCTTGAAACTTTTGAAAAACTTGTTCTGAACCGTTAGCTCCACAAGAAGGCATTCCAGGTGGTTTTCTCTGTAAACATACAAAGACATGTTTAAATTCAGCCATTCTTACCTCCAAAAACTGTTTTAGATTTTTAATAGTTAAATCTAATCTTTCTAAAGAAAAAATGATTTAAGTTATAAAGATTTTGCTTATACACACACCATAAAAAAGGAGTTAACTTTATAATTAGAAGGGGTTGAAAAATTTAAAAAATTTAATATTATTCATAATATAAAATATATATATATATTTATAAAATTTAAGAGGTGATAAGCTATGATAAAGGTAAGAGTTAGAACTATAGGAGCTGATAGTTTTACAGGTTCTCCAATACTGTTATTGGAAAATATAGAGAATAAAGATGAGATTTTTCCAATATGGATAGGTATACCTGAAGCTGAAGGTATAATTATGTATCAGGCTGATATAAAAACTCCTAGACCTATGACTTATGATTTAATTAAATCAATAATCCAGTCTTTAGGAGCCAGTGTTGAGTATGTAGCTGTAATTGATAAGCAAAATAACATATATATAGCTGAAATAGTTTTAGAGGATAAGGAAGGAAATGAAATAAAAGTTGATGCAAGACCAAGTGATGCTATTAATATAGCTTTAAGATTTAATGTTCCAATATACCTAAATGAGAATGTTGTCCAGAGTATAAATATTAAAGACATTCAAAAGATGGAAAATGGTAAAGATAATGAAGTTAAAGATGCTCAGAAAATATTAGATACAGAAGAGGAAGATATAAAAGATGTAAAGGATTTAGAGGAAACTGTTAATAAGCTAGAGGCTCAGATTAACAGCGTAAAGACTAAAAATGATGATATTGATGAAGAGTTGAGAGCGTTTAGAAAGTTTTTAGAGAATGTAAAACCTGAAGACTTTGATATAAGTAAAAAAAAGAAAAAAAATAATAAATAAAATTTCCTACTCTTTTTTACTTACAACCTTTTTCATATTTCAACTTACAAGCCTTCTGATATAACTCTTTAGCCTTATTTGGGTCTTTAGGAACACCATACCCATGCTCATACATATAGCCTAATTCATAACAAGCCTGTCCGTCATTACTACTACATAGTTTTTCTTCGCTAGGAGCAGCTTTTTTATAGTAACTTAATGCTTTATTCATATCTTTTTGAACTCCATCTCCATGCTCATACAGGTATCCCAATCCAAAGCAACCTTTTCCATAATTAAATTTTTCACATGACTTTAAACCATACTTTCCAACATTGTATAAATCAAATCCTTTCTTAAAACATTCTTCCCCTGAATTACAAGCTAAAGCTAAATTGAATAAAACTCCAGAAATTACAACAGATGTTATTATCTTTCCGAGCTTTTGCTTCATTTTTTCCTCTCCTTCAGTTTTAGTATATTTAATGCTAATAATTATAAGAAATATTTTTCAAAAAGAAAATTTATATTAAATTATCTTATTCCATTTTAAAAGAAATTATTTTTAATTTAATCTTCGTCATCATCATCTATATTTTCTTCATCTAATTCCTCAAGATAGGTTTTATAGTCTTCTGCAGTTAACAAATCTTCTATTTCAGATGGGTCTTTTAATTCTATTTCATAAAGCCAGCCTGAAGCGTATGGTTCAGAATTTATTAAATCTGGTTCATCATTTAATTCTTCATTTATATTAGTTATCTTCCCTGTTAGTGGAGAGAATATTTCAACTGTAGCTTTTAAACTTTCTACAGATATAACTTTATCACCTGCATCTACAAAATCTCCTTTCTGTGGTAATTCTACATAAACTATTGTTCCCAGCTGGTCTTGTCCGTAGTCCGTTATACCTATAACTGCTAAATTTTCTTCAACTTTAACCCAT
>QNZC01000005.1 GCA_003978565.1 Persephonella sp.
GTAAAATTTAAAGGTAAAATGCCAGAAAGGATATTAAAGGCTGACACATTTATAGACAAGTTTAGAGAAGAAGATAGTAAATTATCAAAGTTTTTTAAAGATTTGATTTCAGTTCGTTTTAAAGTAAAAGATGAAACTAAAAAATTGTTAGATTTACACAAACCTTTAACAGTAGATTATTTCTTAAGAAAGTTTAATTTAGAATGGACTAGGGTTATCCAATAGATAAGATTGAGGATTTAGAAGTCTTTCATATACCAGTGAAACTTAATAAAGAGAAAATAAAATTTTTTGGGTTAGAAAACGATGAAGATATAGAGTTTAAAAAAGCTGATATTCAAGTTAGATTACTAATAAAAATTGATAATATTTGGAAAATTGAAAATATATCAATCAAAAAAATATCAAGTGCTGATTATAATCAAGTGGATAAGAGAACAATAAATAGTTATCAAAAGATATGGAAGTTTCCTGATAGTGTAGCTATTAGTTTAAAACTGTTTACAGGAGAAATAAAACCCTGTGAATTTGATAGATATGATGAGTTTATAAAAGTTAAATATACGAATTTAAAAGATAAGAGGAGAGTATTTTTATATGAATTAAAGAATGAAAAATTAAAGGAAATTATTAATTTTTTTAGAGAAAATAAATATTTAGTAATAGCTGATGTATTAAGAGGAAGAGGAGCTTTATCAGCTAATTGGCTTATGGTTTTGAAATATAATAAAAATAACAATATGACACAATGGACATTAGTTGAAATTAACGTAGCTATAAATTTATACTGTAAAGGAAATGTTAAACTAACGAAAAAAGGAAGTTTAAAAATAGGACAGGTTGTAATGCAGAGAAAAGGTGGGACACCAGACCCTACAAAATTACAATTTAAAATAAAACCATCATTATTATTTTGAACAAAATAGTCTTACAATTTTATTATTATGAAAAGGAGGGAATAAATTGAAAAAAAGTATATTTATATCCGCTTTAATAGGAGCAGTAATATTATCAGGTTGTAAAACAAAAGAAGAGAATGTTAAAGTCAATCCTGTAGATGAAAAAAAGGTTGTTGAAATAGGAGAGGAAACTTCTAAAAAACTATTAAAAACATTAAAAGGCGAGTTAGTTAATGCTATGAAAGATAGTCCTCAAAAGGCTATAAATGTATGCTCTCAAAAGGCTATTCCTCTAACTAAAAAGGTGGAAGAGGAAATAGACCACGGTATAAAAATAAAGAGAACATCTTTCAAATATAGAAATCCTGCAAATGCACCAGATAGCTATGAAAAGGAAGCTTTGAAATATTTTGAAGAAAGTTTAAAGGAAACAGGAAAACTTCCTAAATACTACATTCAAAAGGTGAAAGAGGAAGATGGAAAAGTTTATTACAGATACTACAAACCTTTAAAAGTTGCTCCTGTTTGTTTAACTTGCCACGGAGAAAAGAAATATATAGATGAAACAGTTTATCAAAAAATAAAAACAATTTACCCTAATGATAAAGCTACAGGGTATAAAGTGGGAGATTTCAGAGGTGTAATAAGAGTTTCAATTCCATTAGAAGCTCTGAAATAGATTTTTAAATTGTGTTAAAATATTGCTTTGCTATTAAGACAAAGGAGGGAATACAAAGTATGTATGCAATCGTAGAAACTGGTGGCAAACAGTATAAAGTAGAACCGGGAACTAAAATAAAGGTAGAGAAGTTAAATGTCAAAGAAGGAGAGCAGGTAGAATTAAAAACTCTATTAATAAGAGATGATAATGGAGAAATTAAAACTGAAGGAAAAACAATTGCTGAAGTAAAGGAACACGGAAAACATAAAAAGGTTATAGTTTTTAAATTTAAAAGAAAGAAGAACTATAAGAGATGGAGAGGACATAGACAACAGTATACATTAATAGAGATTAAAGAAATCAAAGCATAAGTAGGAGGTGTTTTAAGGATGGCTACGAAAAAAAGTGGTGGTTCTGCAAAGAACGGAAGAGATAGTATTAGTAAAAGACTAGGGGTAAAAAGATACGACGGACAGGTTGTTAAAGCTGGAAATATATTAGTTAGACAGAGAGGAACTAAAATATATCCCGGTAAAAATGTAGGAATGGGAAAAGATTATACACTTTTTGCTTTAATTGATGGAAAAGTAAAATTTGAAAGGTCTAAAGGAAAAAAAGTAGTTAGTGTTTATCCTATAGATGCATAGTGTTATTTCCCTTCGGGGAGTTTTTTCTTTAAATATCTTCTTTTAAATCTCTCTAACTCTCTTTCTGAAAGATAACTCCACTCTCCAGATTTTAGACTTCCAATATCTATATTTCCAATCTGAACCCTTTTTAATCTTAATACAGCATAACCGAATAACCTCATAAATCTTCTTATTACCCGCTTTTGACCTGAATGTATAGTTATATCTAAAATTGTTGAATTTCTTTTTTTCTTTATGATTTTTATATCATCAGGTTTTATAAACTCTTCATCATCAAGAATAGCTCCCTTTCTCATCCTATTAAATCTATCTAGATTAACCCTACCTTTAACCTCAACTATATATTTCTTATGAATTTTATTTTTAGGATGCATTATCATATTGGCAAACTCACCATCATTTGTAAGTAGCAGTAGCCCTTCACTATCATAATCTAGCCTTCCAACAGGGAAAACTTTATCCTTTATTCCTATCTCTTCTATTAAATCTGATAGGGTTCTTCTTCCGAAATTATCCTTTCCAAGCTGAGTTAAAATTTTTCTTGGTTTGTTAAGTTTTATATAAATCTTCTTTTCTATGGGTTTGATAATTTTGTTTCCTATTTCTACTCTATCTTTATCTGGGTCTATTTTTAAACCTAAATCTGAAACTATTTTCCCATTAACTTTAACCTTACCTTCCTTTATAAGCTCATCAGCCTTTCTTCTTGAGCAAAATCCAGAGGAAGCAATGTATTTATTTAATCTAATTAGCTCCGACATATACAAACCTCATTTATAAAAAATAAACTGAAAAATATTTTAACTATAGGGTAAAATAAAACTAGAGCTGTGATAATGACATATATCTATGAATTATAATCCATATAGTAAGAAAGGCATCCAGTAGTAAGGATTTTTATTTTCTTTTATAAACTTAATTTTTGCCTTTCTCAATGCTTCTTTTATATCCATTCCAGCTTTTAGGTTTTTATAGAACTCTCTTACTAACTCTGGTGTTTCTTTATCTGATATTTGCCAGAGTGTTATTATTACATCCTTTGCACCTGCTATGTAGAATGCTTCAATCATACCGCTAAAGGTTAGATGTTTTACGTCTTTAACTTTTCCCGTTTCACAGGCAGATAGGAAGACTAAATCTGTTCCTTTTAAATTCATATTTAACACATCTCTAGGATAAACAGGTTTGTCTAACACTAGGTAAAACTGGTTTAAAGGATTTTCTGCACTTGGATTAAATTTCCCATGAGTTGCTATATGTAAGTATCTAACACCTTTTATTTTTACAAAATTATTGTAAGTTGCTTTATCATTAAAATATACCTTTACTTTATCTCTAAATATTCTTTCTATAAAGTTCTTTTCATTTTTAACAAAAGGTAAATTTAAGTTTATACTTCTAAAATTAGTAGCTTTTTTATTTAATATTTCCCTATCTTCAGGTGGGAACTCTGTTCCTTTAAACTTACTTTTTGCCAAAACAATAACTCTGTCTGTTTTTATTTTTTCTGTGTCTAAAAATACGAATGCTTTAGCAGTTGGTATGTATGAGATATTTTTTTCTTCAATTAGATATTTGTTAGTTTTAGGGTTGATTAATCCTTCAAATGGAACGAACACTAAATATCCATGTGGAGATATTATTA
>QNZC01000040.1 GCA_003978565.1 Persephonella sp.
TCACAAACTTCTAAAATATCATCATCAAACAGCTCTCCTGTTATAGGAGCTTCGTATTTTATAGGGTCATCAACTTTGTATATTAAAGCTTCTCTGTAGCCTAAAAAGAACATTATTACCATTAAAACTAATGTTATTCCTATAACTATACCGGCAACGATAAGCTCCATCTAGCAATCCTCCTAATTGATACTAAAAAAATTATATCCTATTTTTCTGTTTTTGATTTTTTGATTTGTCTGTAGGGTTTTTTAATTTTTCATTTCTGTTAAGAATTTTTTCTAAAAGTATACTTTTGAGCTTCATTATTAGATTTACTTCTTTTTCCTCATCTTTCTCTTTTTTAGGTTCTTCCTTCGGTTTGTTTAGAGGCTCTGTAAATTTATCAAGATAGTTGTCTAGAAGAATGAAATCATCACAAACTTTTCTTAGCTCATAAGAGCTTGTTTTTTTAAATGAAGCATTTTCAACTCTTTTCCCTAACTGCTGTATCATCTCAACTACAGGTATATAATCACTATCTCCACTTACTAGAATAGCTGTATCGTAAGCATTGTTGTAAGCTAAAACAATCATATCTGTAGCTAGAAGAATATCTATTCCTTTCTCTATAAATCCTTCAGGAGTTTTTTTTAAAGGCATAGTTTTTACTTTTATTCCTGCATTTTGTAATTCATTTAAAAAGTTCTGCTGTCTTCTCCACTGTTCTCTGTATTCTTGAGGTAGGTTTAAGTTTGGGCTAGGAATACCTGTATAAAAGTATCCCCTTAAAAGCCATCTATCCCTCTTTAGTAAATTTATAAGTTTTTTGTAATTAATTTTCACCTTTAAATAGTTAGAGCCGTGGAACATATTACCAGCATCTATAAAGATAGCCACCCTCTCCTGTTTATAGGGAGTGTTAACCACCTTTATAATTGGATTTTCCCTTTTTTTATTTTTTAAAAATCCGAACATTCTCTACCTCAATTTTTTTATTTTTCCATATTCATTTTCATTCTCATTCTACATTTTTTTCCTTTATGAAAATCTTCCCATTTTTGATTAAATGCCCTGTATAACCAAGTTGCAACTGCTTCCTTTTCTTCTTCTGTTAAACTTTTACCTATAGGTGGCATTACTCCAAACATTTTAAATGCCATAGGCATACATTTACCCTTTTCTCTAGATGGATTTGTTATATAGTCTTTTACAAAATCTTTAAAACTTTTTTCATCTTTAAAGAAAACTTTAAGTCTTGCAGAAACTTCATTCATAGGTGGTGCATTTAGAGGAGGTCTCTTTCCCATTTTTATCTCCTTTTTAATCTTCATTATTTCATTTCTATTTATACTTTCTATATGACAGCTGGAACATTTCGCCTTATATACCTCATATCCCCTTTTCACAATTAAGTCATTTTGTTGAAGCTCTGATTTTGCTTCTTTTGCCTGTGTATTACAACTTGCTAATGAAACTGTAAAAATAAAACCTAATCCTAGTAAGATTTTTCTTTTCATAGTCTTACTCCTCTAATCTTTTATGATTTAAATTTAAAAATATTTATTTCTATTTTGCAAATTTATTTTTTGATAGGAGTTTTAAAGCTTCTTTTAATCTTTCCTCTATTGATAGATTTTTAGGAATTTCTTTTAAGACAGTTTTTGCTTCGTCCTTTTTATATCCAAACTCTAAAAGGGCTTCTAACAGTTCCTTATCCATATCATCTTTGTTTTGAAATTCTAAACTATCAGTTAACTCTAATATTATCCTCTGTGCTAACTTTTTCCCTATTCCAGAAACCTGTTGAAACAGTTTTATATTTTTTACCTTTACTGCTTCTTCTATCTCCTCAACAGAAAAATTTTTTAAAATTTTTAAAGCTTGTTTTACACCTACACCATTTATATTGATAAGTTTTAAAAAAATATCCCTCTCTTTTAACGTTTTAAAACCATACAGAACTATTTCATTTTCTTTTATCTGATGATAGATATACACTTTACTTTCTTCTCCATTAAAGTTGGAAGGTGTAAGTATTTTTAAACCGAAATTACCTATCTCAACAACTATACTAAACTCATCAAGTTTTAAAACTTTACCTTTTATATACTCAATCATTTTTTTAAAATATTTCTAAATATGTTTGGATAACTAAAATTTTAACATTATTTATAGTTATCTAGATTGTAGAGGTTTTTATGGATAAGGGAAAAATTTTACTTGTAGATGACAATCTGGACTTTATAGAAAGCTTCAAAGAAATCCTTGAGGAAGAAAATTACTCTGTAAGTATAACGGAAACTCCCTTTAGAGCCCTAGAGCTATTAAAAAATGAGGATTTTGATTTAGTTATCTCAGATATGAAAATGCCTAAAATGGACGGTTATCAGTTTTTAAAGGAATTAAGAAAATTTAATAAAACTACAAGTTTTATAGTTTTGACAGGATATGGAACTATTGAGAATGCGGTAAGGTGTATGAAAGAGGGAGCATTTCATTATTTAGAGAAACCTATTGATTTTTATAATCCTTCTGTTTGGAAAATAATTGACGAGGCTATACAGAAATCAAAACTTTTAAAGGAAAATCTAAAGTTAAAGGAAGAAATAAAAAAGCTAACATTCAAAGATTTTAAGATTATTACAAATAATGATGAAATCTTATCTCTGCTTGAACAGGTTAAAAAGATAGCTCCTTTAGATATTACAGTTTTAATTCAGGGGGAAAGTGGGGTTGGGAAGGAGCTTTTTGCTAAAGCCATCCACAGATTAAGCCCAAGAAAAGACAAACCTTTCATTCCTATAAACTGTGCCAATATATCAAAGGATATAATGGAAGCTGAGTTTTTTGGATATAAAAAGGGGGCATTTACAGGAGCTAAAGAGGATAGAAAGGGTATTATAGAGATGGCTGATGGTGGAACTTTATTTTTAGATGAAATTGGAGAGATGCCTCTAGATATACAGGGAAAGTTTTTAAGATTTTTACAGAGTAAGGAAATAAGAAGAATTGGGTCTAATAAAGTTATTTATGTAGATGTTAGAATTATCACTGCAACAAATAAGGATTTAAAACAGTTAATAAGTGAAGGTAAATTTAGAGAGGATTTATACTATCGTATCGCTAATTTTGTTATAAAAATACCTCCTTTAAGGGAGAGGAAGGATGATATTCCCCTTTTAGCTAACTACTTTGTTGAAAAGTTCAATAAGCTCTACGGAACAGATATAAAGGGTATATCTATAGATACAATGAAACTTCTTTTAAATTATAACTGGGAAGGTAATGTTAGACAGTTGGAAAATGTTATTCAGAGAGCTTGTATATTAGCTGATGGTGATATTATTGAACCATCACATCTAGATATGGAGATTGTTTTATCCTCTAAAAAGGAAGATTTTCCTCTAGTTTATTCAGAAGCAAAGAAAATTTATACAGAGAAATTTATGAGAAAGTATTTAAAAACAATTCTTTCTATCACAAAGGGGAATATCACACAGGCTTCAAAGTTGGCAGGTATAGAGAGACAGTCATTACAAAAGTTATTGAAAAAATATGGTATAGATGCTGAAGAATTTCGGAAATAGTTATCATTTTTTTCATCTCACAACGTTCAGACAAACCAATCCTTATAATTATTAGATACAACTTCAGAGCAATTCTTTCTATCCCACAACGTTCAGACAAACCTCAATTTTTAGAGTTTTTAAACAGTAATATTTCTATAAATACCTTTCTATCCCACAACGTTCAGACAAACCTATGAAATCAGCACAAGTATTTCAACATAACAATCTGC
>QNZC01000085.1 GCA_003978565.1 Persephonella sp.
GGGAGTATCTAATGCATACAACATAATAGATGGATTTAATGGTCTTGCATCTAGTATTGCAATTATAGTTTTTACTTCCTTTGCATACATTGGATTTATTAAAAATGATGATTTTATTCTGAATATAAGTTTAGCTATGATATTTGCTACTTTAGGTTTTTTTATTTGGAACTATCCGTTTGGAAAAATATTTTTAGGTGATGGTGGAGCATACTTTATAGGATTTATTATTGGCTTTTTATCTGTATACCTGGTTTTTAAATATAAAGATGTATCTCCATGGTATCCTATGCTTTTGTCTACTTATCCTATTTTTGAAACTATTTATTCAATATATAGAAAAAAATTTGTAAGAAAAATAAGTCCAACAGAACCGGATGGACTTCATTTACATATGATTATCTATAAAAGATTAATACCAAAACTATCTCCGAAAACTAGAAGAAACCGTTTGTTAAGGAATTCACTTGTAGCACCTTTTTTAATAACACTTTACATTCCGTTTGTTGTAATAGCTAATTTATACTGGAACAATAGTAAGATTTTAATCTATATTCTGATATACTTATTTTTATATAAAAGCATAATAAAGTTTAAAATAAAGTTTATAAAGTTATAATCATACTAATCAAATAATGAATTAAAGATTAATATTTTTCTACCTATACAAAAAATTTGACTTAAAATTTTGTTATAATACTAAAATGTTATACTTTTGGAAATAGATTATGGAGGTTTGATATTAATGGCAGCACCTAAGAGAAAAAAGTCCAAAGCAAAAACAGCGATGAGAAAAGCTCAATGGTATAGAAGATTGAAAGTTCCGGGATTATCTCTATGTCCTGAATGTGGACAACCTAAGTCTCCACATAAAGTTTGTCCTCACTGTGGGTATTATAAAGATAAAGAGGTTATAGAGGTTATATAATTTGTTTATAGCATTAGATGCTATGGGGGGGGATTATGCCCCCCAAAGCAATATTGAGGGAGCAATACAGTTTGTAAAAGAGTTTAATATAGGTGTCTATTTAGTAGGAAAAAAAGATATTCTAGAAAAAGAATTAGAAAAGTATAATTTACCTGATAATCTACCTTTAAAAATTGTTAATGCTGAAGAAAGTATAGAAATGGATGAAGCTCCCTCAATAGCAATTAGAAAAAAGAGAAAATCATCTATGTATATAGCTGGTAAACTTGTTAGAGAAGGAAAGGCACGGGCTTTTGTTTCTGCCGGAAACACCGGAGCGGCAATGGCCATATCAAAATTTGTTGTTGGAGCTGCCGAAGGAATAGAGAGACCGGGAATAGCAATCGCTTTCCCTACAAAAAAGGGTAAACCGACAGTATTAATAGATGCTGGAGCCAATGTAGACTGTAAACCTACACATCTAGTTTACTTTGCTCTAATGGGACATACTTACGCAAAAGAAATGTTAAGAATTAGTGATAATCCTAAAATTGGAATACTAAGTATAGGTGAGGAAGAGGGAAAAGGAAACGATTTAGTTAAGGAAACCTATCCTCTTTTAAAGAAAACAAAGTTGAACTTTATAGGAAATGCTGAAGGTAGAGATATTTTTACTGGGGATTTTGATGTAATCGTTTGTGATGGTTTTGTTGGTAATGTTGTTCTAAAAACAAGTGAAAGTTTAGGAACAATTATTTTAGATATGATTAAAGAAGAGGTTAAAAAAAGTTTCATCTCTAAAATTGGAGCTACTCTTATGCTTCCTGCATTAAAGAGATTTAAGAAAAAGGCTGATTTTGCCGAATATGGAGGAGCACCACTTTTAGGGACTAAAGGAACTTGCATAATAACCCATGGTAGAGCTGATGGAAAGGCTATAAAAAATGCTTTAAAGGTAGCCTCTGAATTTGAAAAAAGACATTTTAATAATAAATTAAAAGAGAATATAAAAAATTTGATACCAGAAGAACTTCAAACTATTAAGGAGTAGTAATGTCAGCGGAGATAAAAGGTCTAGGAATGTATGTTCCTCCTAGGGTTTTAAGAAACAACGATTTAGAGAAGTTCTTAGATACTTCTGATGAATGGATTACAAAGAGAACAGGAATAAAAGAAAGACATATAGCTGAAGAATGGGATAGGGCAAGTGATATAGCATTACCTGCCGCTGAAGAGGCTATAAAGAATGCAGGACTAACTCCTAAAGATATAGAGGCTGTTATAGTAGCCACATCAACACCTGATATGACTTTCCCATCAACTGCCTGTTATCTGGCTGATAAATTAGGTTGTGATAATCCAATGGCTTTTGATATATCTGCCGCATGTAGCGGTTTTATTTACGGTTTAACTATTGCATCTTCATTTATAAAATCTAAACAGTTTAACAACGTTTTACTTGTTGGAGCTGAAGTTTTTTCACATCTTATAGATTGGTCAGATAGAACTACTGCGGTTATTTTCGGAGATGGAGCTGGTGCAGTGGTTATTTCTAGAAGTGAAGGAGACAGCGATATTCTATCAGCTGTGATGAGCTCTGACGGCTCTCAATGGTTTGCCCTTCACTGTCCGGTTGGAGAGAAGCTTAGAATGAAAGGGAAGGAGACCTTTAGATTAGCTATACAATCTATGGGGAAAGCTTCACAAAAAGCTTTAGAAAAAGCTGGGATAACAGTAGATGATATAAAACTGGTTATACCTCATCAGGCTAACATAAGAATTATTAGAGCTTTAGCAGAAAGATTAAACATACCAGAAGATAAAGTTTACAGTAATATCCATAAATATGGAAATACAAGTGCCGCCTCTATACCAATTGCGATGTATGAGGCATATAAAGAAGGAAAATTAAAAAAGGGAGATTATGTTCTTTTAACTGCCTTCGGTGGTGGTTTAACTTGGGGGGCGGTAGTTCTTAAGTTCTAAAAATTTAATAAAATTTAGATAGATGAAAATATTATATAGATACCTCTATATACGACTTTTTATATATCTTTTAATTACACTACCTTCATTCTCAATTGTTGTTCTATTAGCTGAACTTGTTGAAATTTTAAGAAAGATTAAAAATTTTGAAACGTTTTCATTAATTTTATATATCTTCTATAAATTACCTGAAAAAATTTATTTTATCTTACCGGTTGCAACAGTTATAGCTTTTATTCTACTTATAAAAGAGCTTATAGAGAGAAGGGAGATATATCCTATTCTGTTAAATGGTATCTCATTAAGACAGCTAGGATTAAATCTATTTATCTTTCCCTTAATTCTGTCAGTTTTACAGATACTAAATTTAGAATTTGTGATGCCTAGTTTTAAGGTTAAATCTGAAAATATATATCAAAAACTTAAAGTTGGTAAAGTTGAAGAGGAAAAATATCTAATAGCTTATGAGAAATGGGTTTCTGTAGGGAAAAATAAATTTATTTACTTTGGTTTTTTAGATTTAAATAGGAAGATAGGAAGGGATATTATATACGTTGAATTTGATAAAAACTTTAGACCAATACTCAGAGTAGATGGGAAAATTTTTTCAGTATTAGAAACAGAAATAAAAATCGTAGATGCAAAATTGATAGATTTCTCTAGGATAGAAGAAAAAAAGATTAATATAACTAAATTTCACACCTACTATATAACTCCTGATGTTAACATTAAAAATTTAAAAAATCTGTTTAAGATAAAAAAACCTGTTTCTATGACTGACTATTA
>QNZC01000052.1 GCA_003978565.1 Persephonella sp.
AATCCTTTCTTAAAAGAAATATTAACCAAACTTACCACTTATATAGTCCTCTGTTAATTTTTTCTTTGGCGAAGTGAATATAATGTCTGTTTTATCAAACTCTATAAGCTCCCCAAGATACATAAAGGCAGTATAATCGGATATTCTTGCTGCCTGTTGCATATTGTGGGTAACAATAATTATTGTTACTGTTTCCTTCAGCTCAACAACAAGCTCCTCTATCTTAGCTGTAGATATTGGGTCTAATGCGGATGTAGGCTCATCAAAAAGTAATACTTCTGGCTCAACAGCTAGAGCTCTAGCTATAACTAGTCTTTGTTGTTGTCCTCCAGAAAGACCGGTAGCAGGGTCTTTAAGTCTGTCTTTAACTTCTTCCCATAAAGCCGATTGTCTTAAAGCTTTCTCTACTTTTTCCTCTAAGATTTTTTTATCCCTTATACCTCTTAACCTTAAACCGTAAGCTACATTGTCAAATATACTCATAGGGAATGGTGTAGGTTTCTGAAAAACCATTCCTACTTTTGTTCTAAGTTTTATCAAATCATAGTTAGGGTCTAAAATATTCTCACCTTCAAGTAAAATTTCACCTTCGTATCTATTTCCCGGATATAAATCATGCATTCTGTTAAAACTTCTTAAAAGCGTTGTTTTTCCACATCCAGAAGGTCCAATTAATGCAATCACCTTTTTGTCATATATAGGCATATTAATATTCTTTAAAGTTGGTTTATTAGCTCCTGCATACCAAAAAGAAAAATTCTTTACCCTAATCTTCTCTACTTCCGCCATTAAAATCCCCCTAAAAGTCTATACTAAAAAATTTTAACATCTATCTTATCTCTTTTTTTCAAGGGTGGTAATACTTTCTATGTGATAGGTTTGGGGAAACATATCTATAAGTTTTATATTTTTTATATAAAACCTTTCTGACAGCACAGCTAAATCTCTAGCTAAAGTAGAGGGATTACAGGAGACATACACAATTTTCTTTATACTTTCTTTACTGTTTAAATAATTTAATAGTTCTTTAGTTATTCCACTTCTAGGTGGGTCTAATACTACTAAATCTGGATTGTATTTTTCCAAAATATCTATATTCTTTCCTGCATCAGCTTTAATAAAATTTACATTCTTTAATGAATTTAACTTTTTATTATGGTTTCCATCTTCAACAGCAAATTTATTTGCCTCTATTCCTATAACTTTGTTAACATAAAGGGCAATAGGTAATGTTATTGTTCCAACTCCACAGTATAAATCCAAAGCTTCTTTATAATTCTCATTTTTTATTTCTTCTAAAACTTCCTTTACTAGGTTTTTAACTTGAAATCTGTTTACCTGAAAAAATGAGTTAATAGAAACTCTATATTTAATTTCTCTGTTAATCTCCTCTAAATTGATAACCTCATATACAAACTGTTTTCCTATAGATATAAATTTCTTTAAAAATTCATTATTTTTTTCAAAAATACCTATTCCTACAGTGTTTTTATTAACAAAAGCCTTGATATGTTTTAGACCTAATGGAAATCTCTTAAATCTTTTTGGGTAGATAAATTTTATTAAAACTTGATTTAAATTTGTTGAGTAAATATGTATCTCAACCGGCTTAAACTCTAAAAACTCTATTAATTCCTTTAAGCCTTCTAAACTTTCATTTAAGTCTTCCTTTAAGATTAAACAGCTGTCTATATTTACTATTCTATTACTTTCCTTCATATAAAAACCAATCTGGTTTCCCCTCACTTTAAACTGAACTCTGTTTCTATAAAAGAATGGTTTTTCAGATGGAATAACCTTTGAAATATCTATATTTTCTAGTTTGCCTAACCTTTCTAAAGTTTCCTTCAATATTTCCTTTTTAATTTCAATCTGTTTTTCATACTTTATATGCTGATAATCACAGCCACCACAGTATCTAAAATACTTACATAAAGGTTTTACTCTATGTGGAGATGGTTCTATTATAGAGCTTAATTCACATTCTATAAAGTTTTTCTTTTCCTTTTTTACACGAACCTCTACAGTTTCCCCATCTATTACAAAAGGAACAAAACAGGTTTTACCATATAATTTACCTATTCCTTTTCCACCATAAATTAACTTTTCTATATTTATTTCCATTTTTTACACTCTTAATTTGTTTTATTTGTAATTATATAACTATCGTAGAAAACTTTTTATTAAAAAAAATATTTAATGTTATAATTTAAAAAGCAGGGAGCAGTAAGCTCCCTGAAAGTTCGGAGCAAGGGAGGAAGAGGAAGATGGAGAAAAAAGGAGGAAATAGGGCGGGGAGAGTTTTTAATGGTATCCTCCTTCAGATGTAACTTTTCCTTTGAAAACTCTATAGACATAAATTGTATAAGTTATAACCATTGGCATAAATATTAATGTTGCTATGAGCATCACAGTTAAAGTCAGATGAGATGAAGCAGAATTCCATATTGTTAAATTATATTTAGGGTCTATTGTTGACCTTATTAAAACTGGATAAGATGCCAATGCTATTGTCAATACTGTTCCTAATGAAGTTAATGTAGAACCGTATATCACCTTATCATAATTTCCAGATGTTAAATTTTTGAAGTATATAATTAACCCAACTACCAGCAATATTGGGGCTAACCAGAATACAGGATATTTAAAGTAATTGTTGTATAACTCAGGAGCTACAATAACCAGTATAAAGTCTGTAATAATTAAAGTTATTACAAATCCTATAAAAGATAGCCAAGCAAACTTTTTAGCTAATTCAAACACTTCACCTTCAGTTTTTCTTAAAAGATAAGCTGTGCCATGCATTAAAAACATAAACACACCAACAATTCCCATTAACAATGGAGCAGGTCTTAATAATGTAAAGAATGTTCCGTGATAAACTCCCTTCTGGTCTATAGGAACGCCTACAACAGCATTTCCTACAGCAACCCCAAATAGTAATGCAGGAACAAAATTACCTAACCAGTAAACTATGTCCCATATATTTCTCCAAGTCTTGCTTTCCTTCTTATTTCTATACTCAAAGGCTACAGCTCTACCTATTAAAGCCCATAAAACAATTAGTATTGCTAGATAAAATCCACTGAAAGATGAAGCATAAACAACCGGAAATGCGGCAAATAGCATCCCACCACCAGCTATAAGCCAAACCTCATTTCCATCCCAAACTGGAGCAACTGCATTGTATAAAATTCTTCTATTTTCATCTTTATTTGTAAAAATTGTTAATATTCCTGTTCCTAAATCAAAACCATCAGTTAAAGC
>QNZC01000012.1 GCA_003978565.1 Persephonella sp.
AACTCCAACCTCTCCAACCCAAAGGGTAGCTTCAGATATAACTAAAGAGTTTCCAGAGGTTAAACATCTATCACCTATGCTCTCATTGGAAAACTCCTACAATGAGGAAGATTTAAGGGAATTTGATAAAAGAGTGAGAGAGATACTAAATCTAGATACTGTTGAGTATGCAGTTGAACCAAAGTTTGATGGGGCAGGAATAGCCTTAGTTTATAAAGATGATATTTTTGTCAGAGGGGCTACAAGAGGCAATGGTTTGGTAGGGGAAGATATTACAAACAACCTTAGAACTATCCGTTCTTTACCATTAGAGGCAAAATTCAGTAAGTATGGAATAGATACTGTAGAGATAAGGGGGGAGGTTGTTTTAAGTAAAGAAACTTTTAAAGTTTTAAATGAAAAGAGAATTGAGGAAGGTATGCCACCACTGGCAAATCCTAGAAATACAGCAACAGGTTCTATAAGACTTCAAGACCCTAAAGAAGTTGTTAAAAGAGGTTTAGAGGTTTTTGTTTATCAGATAACATACGCAACAGATAGAGAAAAAAATAATCTACTTGGAAGTAAGATAAAAAAACACTCTGAAGCAATAAAAATGCTCTTTGAACTGGGATTTAAATCTCCATATAGAGAATTAAAAGTATGTAAAGGTATAGATGAAGTAATAGATTACTGTAGAGAATGGGAAAGAAAAAGAGAAAACTATCCTTATGAAATAGATGGAATGGTAATAAAAGTTAATGACATAAAGTTTTATGAAAAATTAGGAATAACATCTCACCATCCTAGATGGGCTATTGCCTATAAGTTCAAAGCTAGACAGGGAAAAACCAAACTTATCAAAGTTATTTTTCAAGTTGGAAGAACTGGAGCTATCACACCTGTAGGAAAACTTGAGCCTGTAGAGATTGGGGGAGTTATAGTTTCTTCAGTTTCATTAATAAATGAAGATTTTATAAAGGAAAAAGATATAAGAGTAGGAGATACAGTTATTGTAGAGAGAGCTGGAGATGTTATTCCATACATTGTAGGTGTTGATAAATCTGTAAGAACAGGAAAGGAAAAACCTATAGAGTTTCCTAAAAATTGCCCTTCCTGTGGTTCTCCAGTGGTAAGACTTCCATTTGAAGCAGTCTATAGGTGTGTGAATATAAACTGTCCGGCACAGGTTTTAGAGAGACTTATATATTTTGCTTCAAAGGATGCTATGGATATTAAGGGATTAGGTGAAGCTACAATAAGAAGATTTTACAAACTAGGATTTTTAAAAAGTATTCCAGATATATTTAGACTTCCTTACAATAAAATCATAAATCTGGAAGGTTTTGGTGAAAAATCAGTTGAAAATCTAAAAAAAAGTATAGAGGAAGCTAAAAATAGACCTATCCACAGATTAATAACAGGTTTAGGAATAAGATATGTGGGAAAAACCACAGCCAAAACACTAGCAGAACATATTAAATGTGTAGAGGATTTAAAGGACTGGTCTATAGAAAAGTTAGAGAAATTACCAGATATTGGGTATAAGGTTGCTACAAGTATATATGACTTTTTCCACAATGAAGAAAACTTAAAAATTATAAGGGAACTTAAAGATTTAGGAGTTAAAACCTGTAAAGAAGATAAAAAGGAAGAAAAAAAGGCGGATATACTTAAAGGTTTAACATTCGTATTTACAGGAGCTTTAAACTGCTGTTCTAGAGAGGAGGCAAAAAGTATTGTTGAAAGTTTAGGAGGTAAGGTTTCAAACTCTGTAAGTAAGAAAACTTCCTATGTGATAGTTGGAGAAAATCCCGGTTCAAAGTATGAAAAAGCTCTAAAGTTAGGAGTAAAGATACTCAATGAAGAGGAATTTTTAAATTTAATAAAAAACCATATACCTGTAAAAAAAAATATTGAAAAAAATGAAAAAGTTCCTAATTTATTTCAAAGAAAAATATTTTAAAAATATTAATACCACTGATTTTTGTCATTCTAATTTTTTTTTATGTTAATTTAATATCTCTTAAATTTAAAATTGATTAGGTGAGAGAATGGATAGGAAAGTTAATGAGGTTAAGAGGAGAAATACATTTCAAAGACAAGTTATTTTGAATATATTGAAGACAACGGATACGCATCCAACGGCTGATTGGATTTATGAAAGGGCAAAAAGGTATATACCACATATAAGTTTAGGAACTGTTTACAGGAATTTAAAAATATTAAAAGAAGAAGGTGAAATATTAGAAATAACAGATGGAAAACTTACAAGATTTGATGGTAGAACTGATAAACATTACCATTTCAAATGTATAGAGTGTGGAAATATTTACGATATAGAAGCTGAAGACATAGATATTAACGAGAATATAAAAGCAAAAGGTTTTACTCCATTAGTTTTTGAACTATTTATATCTGGAATTTGTAAAAATTGTAAATCTGGGAAGGATAGATGAAGAGGATAGTTAGTCCTATAAATTTTAGGGATGATTAAAAGGATTGTAGGTAATAATATCAACTTTTATATAGGGGAGGAAACTGTATGAAAAAGTTTGGTTTTATGGTTTTATTATCTCTATCTACTGTATCTTTAGGATTTTCAGAAGTGGTAAAAAAGGGTGAAACTCATCAAAAAAAGAAAATTTTCGACAATGAAACAGCAAAACTGATGAACTTCAAAGATTTTGAAGTTGAAGCTGATTATGATTTACTGAAACTGTCTATGGAATTGGAAAAGGATTTCAACTATCTCTACTCAGAAAGATAAAAATAATAAAAATAATGTAATCTTACCTTCCTTTTTTATTTATTTTTTTCTAAATCTAATATAGATATTATCCTTTTTACTTGAGTTAATCCTAAATATTTTCTTATATATCCACTGTTAGAATATTTATAGGTTGTCATAAACTCACTATCTGTTAATTCTCTTAAATATTCCAAACAGTTATTAAAATCGTCCTTTAGTTTTAATTGCTGTTCAATAGTTAATTCTGGTTCAAAGAATATAGGTATTGGATGAGTTCTATATGGTTTTTCTGTAATTATTCCATCCACTCCTAGCTCTTTTATAAGATACAAACCGGCTCTTCCATCACAAGAACCTGTATCTACTGTTCTTA
>QNZC01000048.1 GCA_003978565.1 Persephonella sp.
ATAGGCTGGTAAATCAAAATCCCGAGGGTAGAGCCCAAGGGATATTCCTGCCAGTAAAATGTGTTTTAAAACGAAAGCAAAAAGAAGTAGATTTAAAACACATTTTAAGCTCCGTTCCGTCAGGGATTTACCAGTCTAAATTGCTTTGTGGTTTGTGGTGGTTTCCTAACCAAATGAAGAGACATGCACGATTATGGATACGGAAAGATGGGACGGAAAGTAAAAATATGTTAGAAATAGAAAAAAAATTATACGAAAAAGGTTATAAATATATCGTTGGTATAGACGAAGTTGGCAGAGGGTCTTTAGCTGGTCCCGTCGTATCCGCATCTGTTTTATTTCCTCCATA
Organism: Persephonella sp.; assembly: GCA_003978565.1. Lineage (GTDB taxonomy): Bacteria > Aquificota > Aquificia > Aquificales > Hydrogenothermaceae > QNZC01. The sequence goes on from QNZC01000048.1 coordinate 350, forward strand.
CATTGAACCTTTTATCTTTAAAGACAGTAAAAAACTTTCAAAGAAAAAAAGAGAAGAACTATTCTTTGAAATAAAGAAAAGGGCTTTAGCTATAGGTATAGGTGTAGTAGAGAATACAATTATAGATAAGATTAATATTTACAATGCTACAAAACTTGCAATGAAAAGAGCTTTAGAAGATTTAAAAACTGATTTTGACTTTATAATAACTGATTATGTGAAGTTTGAACCTTATGCTCACATATCAGTTCCAAAGGCTGACGAAAAAAGCTTTACTGTAGCCGCCGCCTCAATTATAGCTAAAGTATATAGAGATAAAATTATGGAAGAGTATTCTCAAGTTTATCCCTATTCCTTTGAAAAACATAAAGGTTATTTAACAAAACTTCATAAAGAAGAAATTTTAAAGTATGGATTTTCCCCAATTCATAGAAAAAGTTTTAAAATAAAAATACAGAGAAAACTAAAGTTCGGAGAATAAAAGCTGAGTATAAAATTTGGAGTAGCTAAAGCTGGTATTAAACCTTCTGGAGATTTAGATATTCTTGTTATGAAATTTAATAACTCCGTTTACTCTTTATATCTAACACAGAACTCATTAGTAGCCGCACCGGTTATATACGATAGAAAGATAAGGGAAAGTCAGGAAAGAATATCGGCAATTGTTGTTAACAGTGGAAATGCAAACGCTGCTACAGGAGAAGAAGGTCTAAAAAATGCAGGAGAGATGGCTAAAACTGTAGCTGAAAGATTTAATATATCCCCTTCCGAAGTGTTGGTTTTTTCTACAGGAATAATAGGTGTCCAACTTCCTATGGAAAAGGTTAAATCGGGAATAAATAAGGCTATAGATAAATTAACAAACTGGGATTTAGAGCTTTCTGCTAGAGCCATAATGACAACAGATAGTTTTCCAAAATATACAGAGGAAACAGTTAATATAGAGGGAAAGAAATTTTTTGTTAAAGGTATAGCAAAGGGAGCTGGGATGATACATCCATCAATGGCAACTATGCTTGCCTATATATTCACAGATGTGAAAATATCCAAAGAACTTCTAGATAAGATAACAAAAGATGTTTTAGAGAGAACATTTAACTCAATTGATGTAGATGGTTGTGAAAGCACAAATGACAGTGTTCTATTTGTTGCTACAGGGGAAAGTGATATTGAGATAACTGAAGAAAATAAAGATATACTTTTTAACTCTTTATACTCTGTAGCTTTAAAGTTAGCTAAAATGATTGTAAGAGATGGGGAAGGAGCTACAAAACTTATAGAAGTAGAGGTAAAGGAGGCTAAAACTGAAGAAGAAGCTAAAAAAGTTGGAGAAATAATAGCTTTATCTAATCTATTTAAAACTGCAATGTTCGGAAATGACCCTAACTGGGGTAGAATACTATCTGCAGTAGGTCAACTACACCTTGATATAGACTTTTCTAAAGTTAAACTTTTTATAGGAGACTTTCTTATATATGATGGTAAACCGATAGACTTTGATAAAAGTAAAGCTGAAGATTATTTAAAGAATAATAACGAAATTAAAGTTAAACTAGTTTTAAACAGAGGTAAATTTAACTGGAAGTATTACACTTCAGATTTAACTTATAAATATATTGAGATTAATGCAGAATATACAACATAAAGGTTTGAGAGATGTTTTACTTCAGTGTTTTTAGAACTGTTTTTGATATAAGAGATGAACTTCATTTAGATAATATATTTATTTTTTATTTTATGAAGGAAGTTGAAGAACGATTTAAAAGAAAGATATGCTCATATATAAATGGTGTATGTGAGAGATGTCAATTAAGAAATATATGTATGTTCCCTAAAAATTTCCTATATGAAGTTTGGTATGGAAAACCTAACTTTATGATAACCTCTCCAAAATATCTAAATGAAAATCTTACTGAAGGTAAAAAACTAAAGATAGATTTTGTAATGTTAAATGAAGCGGTAGATAGTTTTAGACTTTTAGAAGAGGCTATAAAAGAGAGCTGTAAAGAGGCTAACTTTAGTAATTTAATCTATGAAGGTGTTTACAACTATAATGTTTTCGCTGACAGTTTAGAAGATATAGATTTTTTAAGCCCATTTCCCAAATATAGACTTCAGGAATTCTTAGAGTTAAGGTCAGGAGTAAGAAAAGTAAAATTAAAAATTTTCCCTTCCTTCCTAAATCTTTCTGTTGATTTTAATAATGTATCTAACGATGGGATAAAATTCTTTTTATTTAAGGAAATTTTCAATAGAGTATCAGAAATTTTTGAAGAAGATATACAGTTTCCTAACAGTATTGAATTAAATGTAAAAAAATTACAGTGGAAACGGTTAAATTATGAAGACTTTTTATTAAAAAAGAGTGTAGATAAATTTAAAAATTACAACTTTTTTTCAGGAGAGTTTATTATAGAGGGAAATTTATCTTCTATTTGGTATATTTTGGAGTTTATACAGACGTTTGGAATAGGAAGACTTACTAATTACGGGTTTGGAAAGGTCAAATTAATAAAGCTAATTTAAAGAAATTAAAGTTGCCCACATAGATTGAGGACATAGATAGTTAATTATTTGCATAGTTTCTCCTTT
>QNZC01000051.1 GCA_003978565.1 Persephonella sp.
GTATTTCGGGGAAAAGATACCCATATACATTGATGAAGGGGAAAATTTAAACAAAAAGCCTTCAACTATAGTTAAAATAAAAGGCAGTCAAATAATTATTTTAAGGGAAGGAAATTATACTAAACAAGACTTATTTTCTTTTTTAAAAAAGTTATAATACTTTTAAAGATTAAGCTTAAAGGAGATAGATATGCGTCGTCCTTATACTCTTATAGTTTCTGAAGTTACTATTGATGGTAAACTTACTTTAAGAAGGGGATATTCATCTAAAGAGATAATGAAATTTATGGATGAGGAAGCTACCAGATACTTACATCAGATAAGAGCAAAGGTTGACGGTATTATGGTAGGTGCTGAAACTGTCAGGACAGATAATCCATTTTTAACTGTTAGACATGTTGTAGGAAGAAACCCTATTAGAATAATTCCAACTAGAACAGCAAATATTCCTCTAGATGCAAACATTTTAAAAAGTGATGCACCAACTATAATAATTACAACTGAGAAAGCTCCAGAAGAAAAGGTTAAAAAGCTGGAAGAGAAAGCTGAAGTGATAATATGTGGAAAAGATGAAATAGACCTTATTCATATGATGGAAATTCTATACAATAAAGGTATTAAATCTCTAATGGTAGAGGGTGGCTCAACTTTAAACTGGAACTTAATAAAAACTGGCTTGGTAGACGAGATAAGACTTATACATATGCCATTTATTGTAGGTGGTGATGACACTCCAACACTTGTAGGTGGTGAAGGTTTTAGCTCATTGGAAGAGGTAGTTAAACTTAAGTTAAGGGCTCACTTTATAAGAGGCTCTCACTTAATAACAGAATGGGAGATTAAGTTTGAAGGTTAAGGTTCTATACTTTGCATCTTTAAAAAGTAAACTTAATAAGAATTATGAGGAGATAGAGATAGATAAAGATACAACTGTTAAAGCTCTAAAAGATTTGCTGTTGAGAGAGTATCCAGATTTAAAGGAGCTTTTAGACAACTGTATGATAGCAATCAATGAAAGTTATGTAGATGAAAATAGTCTATTAAAGGATAATGACACTGTAGCAATTATTCCCCCTGTAGGTGGAGGTTAAAGGAAATACTCAATGGAAGAGATTTTTAATATTGTTGAGATATTCTACTCAATAGAAGGCGAAGGAAGTTTTGTAGGCTATCCTACTGTGTTTGTAAGGCTTGAGGGATGTAATCTAAGGTGTGAGTGGTGTGATACAACTTACTCTTACGATGGAAAAACATTTAAACAGTTAAGTTTAAAAAAAATTATAGAGGAGATAAAAAAATATAGAACAAAGAGAGTTTGTATCACAGGAGGGGAGCCTCTATTAACTAAAAATGTTGACACTCTTATAAAGGCAGTTGTAAAGGAAGGTTATTACCTAATAATAGAGACTAACGGAACAGTTTTTAATAACAGAGTTGAAGAGGCTTTAAAATCTGTATATCCAAATTTTTATCTTGTTGTTTCTCCAAAGCCAGAGGTTAAATACAATATAAACCAATCTCTCTTAAAGTATATAAATGAATTTAAATTTGTTGTTGATGAATATATAACTTTAAAGGATATCCTTAAGTATGAAAGTCTCTATAAATTAAAACCTTTAATTTTACAGCCTGAAAGAAATAAAAAAGAGTTTATAAAGAAAGCTTTAAAACTACAGGAGGAGCTTTTAAAGAAAGATATTGAGGCACGAGTTATACCACAGTGTCAAAAGTTTATGGGTCTTATGTAAAATATTCTTTTAATTAGGGAGGAGGTTAATGTTAAAGGTATTAATAACAGGAGGAGCTGGTTATATAGGTAGTCATGTTGTAAAAGCTCTAGGAGAAAAAGGCTATGACCTTCTAATTGTTGACAATCTTTCTAATGGACACAGGGAAGCAGTTCTTTATGGAAAGTTAGCGATAGGTGATATAGGAAATAAAGAATTTCTTCAAAAAGTAGTATCTGAATTTGCTCCTGATGTTGTAATGCATTTTTCTGCTTTTATAGAAGTTGGAATATCGGTAAAAGAGCCTTTAAGTTTTTATAAAAATAATGTTATAGGAACATTAAATCTTCTAGAGGTTTTAATAGAGAATAAAATTGATAAGTTTATATTTTCCTCAACTGCCGCAGTTTATGGAATTCCTGAAAAGATACCTATTCCAGAGGAACACAGAATAAACCCGATAAACCCATATGGAAAAACTAAAGCGGTTATAGAAAAGGCTTTAGAAGATTTTAGTAAAGCTTACAACTTTAATTATGTATCTTTAAGATACTTTAACGCCTCTGGTTCTGACCCATCAGGAAAAATTGGAGAAAGTCATAATCCAGAAACACATCTAATTCCACTGGTTTTACAGACTGCAAAGGGAGAAAGAGAAGCTATAAGAATATATGGAACTGATTATCCTACTAAAGATGGAACTTGTATAAGGGATTATATCCATGTTAATGATTTGGCAGATGCCCATATATTAGCGATGGAGTATCTAATTGAAGGTGGTAAAAGTGATGTTTTTAACTGTGGCTATGGATATGGATACTCTGTTAGAGAGGTGATAGAAACTGCAAAAAAGATAACAGGTAAAAACTTTAAAGTTATAGAACATAAAAGAAGGGAAGGAGACCCACCTATTTTAGTTGCAGACAGTAAA
>QNZC01000074.1 GCA_003978565.1 Persephonella sp.
TTAGAGGAAATTTTATCAACAAAGATAATAATATATTTATAAAATTTGGAAAAGAAAGTATTACAAACATATTTTAACAGTGAAATTTAGGGTCAATTAGAAAAGTAAAGTTCAAACTCTTATCAACCAATTCATTATAAATCTAAAGATAAGATTATTCATTGTTTGTTATCTGATTGATTTATAATTGATTATATTAATTTTTATTGTTGACTTTGAGGAGGCTTTATAAGTTGGATTGGAAGGATACATTGAACTTACCAAAAACAGATTTCCCGATGAAGGGAAATTTACCAAAAAGAGAACCAGAATATTTAAAAAAATGGGAAAAAATAGATTTATATAAGAAAATTAGAAAAAAAAGAGATTAATATTACATGATGGACCTCCTTATGCTAATGGACATATTCATTTAGGTCATGCTTTAAATAAAGTTTTAAAGGATATAATCGTTAAATTCGCAAATATGACAGATAAAGATGCTCCCTTTATTCCCGGTTGGGACTGCCACGGATTGCCTATAGAACAACAAGTAGAAAAAGAGTTAAAGAAAAAGAAGATAAAGAAGGATGATATATCTAAAGCAGAATTCAGAAAACTTTGTAGAGAGTATGCATTAAGATTTGTAGAAATTCAGAAAGAGGAGTTTAAAAGACTTGGAGTTTTAGGAGATTGGGATAAACCTTACTTAACATTAAGACCGTCATATCAAGCTCAAGAAGTTAGGGAGCTTGGTAGAGTTTTTAGTAAAAAAGTTGCATACAGAGGGAAAAAACCTGTTTATTGGTGTATCTATGACAAAACTGCGGAAGCGGAAGCTGAAGTTGAATACCAAGATAAAAAAGACCCATCAGTATATGTTGCATTTGAGCTAATAGAACCACCTTTTGATATAAAGGAAAAAACATATCTAGTGATATGGACTACTACCCCTTGGACTTTGCCTGCAAATTTAGGGGTAATGGTAAATCCAGAGTTTGATTATGTTTACTTTAAAGCTGATAATCAAAAAGTTTATATTGTTGCTAAAGAGTTGTTGGAAAGCTTTAAAGAAAAAGTTGGATTAGAAGGAAGTATTATAAAAGAAGTAAAAGGAAGAGATTTAGAATTTTTAGAGTATAAACATCCATTTAAAAAGAGTTTTAAAACAAAAGCAAAAAGAAATGGATTTAAAACTCATTTTATAGATAGAGTTTCTAAAGTTTATCTCTCTGAATTTGTTGAGCTGGGGACAGGAACAGGATTGGTTCATATGGCACCGGGACACGGTCAGGAAGACTATATAATAGCTCAAAGATATGGAGTGGAAGTTTTTGCCCCTGTAGATGATGAGGGAAGATTTACAGAGGAAGCTCCTGAATTTATACAGGGTTTAAGAGTTTTTGATGCAAATGAAAAAATAGTAGAAAAATTAAAGGAAGTGGGAGCTTTACTACACTACGAAGTGATAAAACACTCATATCCGCACTGTTGGAGATGTAAAAATCCAGTTATATTTAGGGCTACTCCACAGTGGTTTATATCTATGGACAATATTCTTGAAAATGGAAATAATCTAAGGGGAGAAGCTTTAAAAGAGATTGAAAATGTTAAATGGTTCCCTGATTGGAGTAAAAACAGAATTAAATCAATGGTTGAAAACAGACCTGATTGGTGTATCTCCAGACAGAGAAGCTGGGGAGTTCCTATAACTGTATTCTACTGTAAAAAATGTGGAAATGTTATAAATGACGAAAAAACATTTGAGTATATAGCAAATTTAATAGAGAATTATGAGTTCGGAGCAGATTTATGGTTTGAAAGAGATATTAAAGAGTTATTACCTGAGGGAACTAAATGCTCTAAATGTGGAAGTGAGGAATTTGAAAAGGAAGAGGATATATTAGACGTTTGGTTTGATAGTGGTGTTTCCCATTCAGCAGTTTTAAGAACAGGTTTCTGGAAAGAGTTAAGATGGCCAGCTGATATTTACTTGGAAGGTTCAGACCAGCATAGAGGATGGTTCCAATCATCTTTACTTGAAAGTGTAGCTTCCTACGGTCAAGCTCCTTATAAAACGGCTATCAGTCATGGGTTCACTTTAGATGAAAAAGGAAGGAAAATGTCTAAATCTCTCGGAAATGTAATTCCTCCTGAAAAGATTATTAAGATGTATGGAGCGGATATTCTTAGACTTTGGGTTGTTTCTGAAGACTATACGGAAGACATAAAAGTTGGAATGAACTTAATGAAAGCAATAGCTGACGATTACAGAAAGATAAGAAACACTTTTAGATACTTTTTAGGAAACCTCTACGATTTCAACCCTGAAAAAGATAAAGTTGATTATAAGGAGCTATTAGAGATAGATAGATGGATGTTATCTAAACTCCAAAGAATAATAGAAAGTGCTTTAGATAACTATCAAAACTATAAGTTTTATAAGATTTATCACGAAGTAAAGAGATTTATGATTGTTGATTTATCAGCTATATATTTAGATATTTTAAAAGACAGACTTTATGTTTATGCTCCAAACAGTATAGAGAGAAAATCGGCTCAAACTGTTTTATATGAGCTTTTAAGCTCTTTAGCGAGACTTTTAGCTCCTATATTAAGCTTTACAATGGAGGAAGTTTGGGAACATTTAAGAAAGATAAATCAAAATGTTGAAGAAAGTGTTCATCTAGAATTAATGCCTACTGTAAATAGAGATTACATAGATACTAATCTAGAGGAAATCTATGAAAAACTTTTAAAGGTAAGAAAAGATGTTTTAAAAGCTTTAGAAGAAGCCAGAAAACAGGATTTAATAAG
>QNZC01000026.1 GCA_003978565.1 Persephonella sp.
CATTCCCTTAAAAACAGTTTTTAGATATTTATCTAATTTTTTGTAGGCTTCTTTAGGTGCTAATCCATCTTCAAAGATTAGCTTTTTTATGTATCTTACTATACTTATTTTTAAATCTTTTGATTTATCGTCTTTGGCTTTTATATAATGCAAAACTTTCATCAAAGTGTCTCTTTTAGAGAGGTATATTTCTCCTTGCAAATAAGCAAAAAATTTCTCTATAGAATTGGATACCTCTGTTGTTCTATAAAGATAGCCGTCTTTTTGTAAAAAATATAATTCTCCTTTATATTCAAAATAAATTTTTCCTTCAATTTTATAGGGATTGTCAAATTTATAATTTATAAAATCCAACAAAGTAGTTTTTCCACTTCCGTTAACTCCCGCTAGAACAATCAAATTAAGAATTTTATTATCTTTTCTGAAATCTATAGAAAAATTCTTTAGTATTTTAAAGTTTACATCTTCAAGCTTTACCAGTTTCAATTTTATCCACTAAAATTAAAAATGTAGAATGTTATAATTGATTTTATCAAATTTAGAAAAAACACAAACACTAAATTTTCAATAGGTAATATATAAAATTTTATATCGCATAATCAATATTTTAATCACCTCTTGCATTTATTATTTTTATATCTAAATAATTCCCAACATTTTCAAAATCTCTATCAGCAGTAAGTAAATACTTTATATTTCTACTTCTCATTGCTCTTACAATTAACAAATCGTTTCCAAATATGCCCAATTCTTCCATTAAGCTAGGAAGCTCAAATAACCATTCCTTTTTTATATCTAAAATTTCTATCTTGTATGCTTTCAAAAAACCATTTATCACTGGCTTTAGTTCCTTACCGATTTTTTTTACTATATCTACTTTTTTTCTTAGTTTTTCAACAGTTTTAGTTTGTAAACCATACTTTTCCTTACCTAAGATTACCATTTCCTTAAAAATTAATTCATCAATACACCTTGTAGTAGTCATCAACTTATACTTACCTGATAAACTTTGCTGAAATATCTCTTTTCCGTCTTTTGAAATCTTCCCATGCAAAAATAAAATTATAGCTGAAGTATCTAAAAAAACCTTTCTATTCATAATAAATATCCTTATTTACTTCCAAGTTATCTGTTTTAAACTGGGCAAAAACTCCATAAAAGGGTAAACTTTCTTTAGAATTCCTAATTAATCTCAATGTTATTTCTTGTATTTCTTTATATGTAGCATTTGGATTATTCAATATAGCCTCTTTTATGAAAGGTTTTAGATACTGTGGTGGTTTTACTTTTCTATTATTGGTTTTTTTTCTTTTTATTAGACCCAATTCTTCTTTAACAGCTGATATATATGCTGTCTTTATAGAATTTGGACTTTTGATTAATTTCCTCATTTCTTTAACTCCTAATATAATCTGTAAAAGTGAAAGTATTTATATATAGATTATATAATAAAAAGACTATACTTTCACAGTGAATTGTCAATATTTTGTAGAAAGAATGTATATCTTTAGCTTTTGGTGTCTTTTCATAGAAAAATTCTTTAGTATTTTAAAGTTTACATCTTCAAGCTTTACCAGTTTCAATTTTATATAACTCCACTAAAATTAAAAATGTAGGATGTTATAATTTATTTTATCAAAAGGGGACACTTCAGAAACACAATAAAACATAACAAAACCTAACAAAATGTTTCTGAAAATGTCCTTCGCCTATCTCCTGATAGGGAATTACTATCGGCTATGTCCTTTATGACACTCGCCGAATACTTCCCAAATAAATTTAATTTTATTGGCCTTGATAATTTATCTATCCAGTTCGACAGTTTTAAAAACTGCTCCCTTATCCCCTCTCCTAATCCTTTAATTGCTATGTTTAATGCTCCATTCAAATCCGCATTATAGACTTTTCCTGTTTTATGGTCTTTAAAAAGTCCTCTTTTTACTCTTTTCCCATTGAACTCTTTCTTTTCCATATCTCCACTTATAGACGATGTTTTTGATGTATATCTTTCATCATCTGTAATTTTTAAATCTATTCCCCCTATATCGCATTTATATTTAAGCATTTGTATAAATTTGCCAAATGGAATAACTCTAAATGTCTGGTTAAATTTCTCCCCTTTTACTGATTTCTTCTGATATTCCTCCATCAATCCTTTTGATATTACTATTGTTCCTATATTCTCTTTTAAAGCTAACGAAACAAGTAAATTTGTTATACTTGCAAAAAACTGGTTTATCCTTTTATTCCTATATCTCCAAAGTAGTTTATGTTCTTTTTCTTTCCCTTCTCTTTGTAGTTTTGCTGACAATTTATTTACCCATTGGTTGAACGCTTTTAATGGTTTTCCGTTTACTATAAAACTTCTTACATTTTCTTTATTTGATACTGCTGATATAAAGTTGTTTACTCCAATATCTATTGATATAAATTTGTCTTTATCTAACTGATTGTTTCCTAATGATTGCTCGTAAGTTAGCATTACATCTATATATCCTTCTTCTCTCCAGATTAGTTTT